>CAZZEY010000001.1:0-20774 GCA_964653445.1 uncultured Syntrophaceticus sp.
TCTGAAAGGCTAACTGGGTGCACCTTTTTTTGTGAAGGTGGTGCCAAATATTCGCGCCCCGGTAAAACCTCCCGGTATCTGCTCAAGATATGGGAGTAGCGCTTGATGCCATCTATTATAGTATTGGACCGGGGATCTGCCAGGATAATATTGCTGTGTTTCCCCATGATTTCCACCACTAAAACAATATCCTGGAATTCTCCACTTTCCGCAATACGAGAAAAGGTAAAGTGTACAACCCTGTCCAGTCCATCCTGCTTGATACTGACCAGCCTGCTTCCCTCCAGGTATTTTCTGAGTACAGTGCAGAAAAGGGGCGGAGTGAGTGGGTTCTTCTTTTCCTGTGTTGTTAGGTGCAGGCGGGCATTTTCAGCCTGTGCAGAGATCAAAAGATGCCTGCTCTTTCCTGAAGAGCGCAAATTGATAACTATCTCCTGTCTTTCTGGTTGATATATTCGCTCAACTCTACCAGGAATAAGCACTTCAAGTAGTTCTTTTATGATCAGATTTAATGTTATACCATCAGGTGACATAATCAATACTCCCCTCAAAAACTTGCATTGTTATTGTATCACTATGTTTTTTATGGATCTACTGCTTGAATCGTTCTTTGGGAGGCAACTGCACAGCCGGATACCATCACTGGTTGATGCCAATTGCAGAAGGAATCTTTACGTTTTAAAATAAGGATAAAAAGAGGGGGTTTGTTCCCATGAATAAAGTAATTGAAACACTAAAAATGAGAACGTCATTAAGAAAGTATGATGGAAGGCCAATCTTCCAAGAGCATCTGGACATAATCCTTGATTGTATGACGAGAGCCCCCACAGCAGGGAATATGATGCTTTATTCTGTGATAATTATTGATGACCAACATAAAAAGGAGATACTGAGCCGCACATGCGATAACCAGCCTTTTATCGCTAAAGCACCTCTTTTGCTGATTATCACAGCTGACCATCAAAAGTGGTACGATTACTATAATGCAAATAATGTGGAGGCATACTGCCGTAATAACAGTATTCCTTTTACATGCCCATCAGAAGCGAATCTAATGCTTGCAACCTGTGATGCTCTGATAGCTGCACAAAATGCTGTTATAGCCGGAGAGTCCCTTGGAATAGGTTCCTGTTATATCGGGGATATCATGGAAAAGTATGAGGAGCACAAAAAAATGCTCAACCTCCCCGCCTATGTTTTTCCCGTTGCTATGCTGTGTATGGGGTACTATCCAGATGACTATAATAAAAGGTTTCGTCCAAGATTTAAGCAGGATTATGTTGTTTTTAAAGACAACTATAAAAGGCTCATTAAGGATGAAATACAGGATATGTTTAATGCCCTTGACGAAAGTTACGGAGCAGATAATAATCACAATGCAGAAAACTACGCCCAGATACATTATGCAAGAAAAACAGGTGCCCCTTTTTCAAGAGAAATGACCAGGTCGGTGAGAGAGGTTCTGAAAGTATGGAATGGCTCCTTTATGCATACTAAGTGAAAATAAACCATACACCACCATTAACACCTCAATTCACCATTAATACTTGCTGATTTGGCGGAGATGCGATAATCTATTTACAGGTGTTTTCTGAAGTGTTGTATTTTACATTAAAGGAAGGATAGATTTGTTATTTACCAAATGGCATGGTTTAGGCAACGATTTTGTTTTGATGGAAATCTCTCCTGATAATTTACCGCTTGGGGAAATACCAGCCTTTGCACGCAGGATCTGCGACCGGAATAAAGGTATCGGTGGAGATGGACTGGTTTTTGTTTTTCGGGATGACCATAAAGAGCTTAATATGCGCATTTTCAATGCAGATGGTTCAGAGCCGGAGATGTGTGGGAATGCAATTCGTTGTGCTGCTAAATATTTTTACACCAGAGGAATGGTGGAAGAAACGGTTTTTACAGTACAGACAAAAGCAGGGAAAAAGGTACCGGAGATTATGCTTGAAAAGGGGCAGGTCAAAGCTGTCAGGGTGGACATGGGAGAGCCCATTTTGGAAGGTGAGTTAATCCCAACAGCAGGTTTCGCAGGCTCTAGAGTTGTTAATGAAGAGATTCAGGTTGATGGAGAACCCTTTAAAATAACTGCTGTTTCTATGGGTAATCCGCACTGTATACTGTTTGTTCCCGATGTTGTTCATGCTCCGGTATCCAGTTTAGGCCCTTTAATAGAATGCCATAACCACTTTCCAGCGAAGACCAATGTAGAGTTTGTGGAGGTTTTAAGTCCTGAGAAGGTAAAGGTACGGGTCTGGGAACGCGGGGTTGGGGAAACCCTGGCCTGTGGAACAGGTGCTTGTGCTGTGACAGTGGGTGGTTCTTTGAGTGGTCATCTAGAGCGGTGTGTAGAGGTAAACCTGCCAGGTGGCAGACTTTTTGTGGAATGGGAGAGCAATAATCACGTATATATGACCGGACCTGCGGTAGAGGTCTTTGAGGGAAGATTGACTCCGAAGTTTTTGGAGGACAAAACTGTCTTTGATGACAGCACCGACAGATGAACAATAATGGTTTAACTCTGCAGTGCAGTGATCTGCAAAGGTTATTGCTTCACCTTGACCAAAGAGTAAGTAACAGAACTGAAGCCTAACAAAATGCTGTTATGAGATGCCTGCGCCATGTGTTATATGAACAGGTTCGGAGTAGTCTGTGATAAATCATAATTAGGGTGGGGCAGAACCAGTGGCTCTATGGAAGCAAGGGGCAGAAGTAAACCAGAAATTATAATAGAAATAAAGATAAGGAGATGATGAAGATGAAGGTTGCTGATAGACTGACAACTCTACCACCTTATCTTTTTGCCAGAATTGAGCAGAAGATTGAGGAACTGAAAGCAAAAAAGATCGATGTCATAAGTTTGGGGATTGGGGACCCGGATCTACCCACACCCCCTCATATTGTGGAGACACTGATTGAACAGGCGAAAAATGCAGAAAATCACCGCTACCCTTCTAGTGCTGGTATGTTGGCTTTCCGCAAGGCTGTTGCTGACTGGTATCAGCGGCGCTTTCAGGTTGAGCTGGATCCAGCTTCAGAAGTGGTGACACTGATTGGCTCTAAAGAGGGAATCGGCCATATCTCTTTTTGCTATCTGCAGGAGGGTGATATTGCGCTTATTCCTGACCCGGGATATCCGGTTTATGGGATCGGAGCTGCTTTGGCGGGAGCTGAGAATTATTTGCTGCCTCTGAAAGCTGAGAATAATTTTCTTCCGGACCTCAGCAGTATCCCTACAGATGTAGCTAAAAGGGCTAAATTGATGTTTGTTAACTATCCCAATAACCCCACCGGAGCTACCTGCACCAGGGAATTCTATCAAGATGTGGTGGAATTTGCCCAGAAATATGATGTGATCATCTGCCATGATGCAGCCTATTCGGAAATAACCTTTGATGGTTACAAGGCTCCTAGTTTCCTGGAGGTACCAGGTGCGAAAGATGTGGGAATTGAATTCCATTCCCTCTCTAAGACCTATAATATGACAGGATGGCGTTTAGGATGGGCAGTTGGTAATGAGGAACTGGTCCGTACCCTTACCACATTAAAATCTAACCTTGATTCCGGCGCTTTTCAGGCAGTACAGTATGCAGGGATTACAGCTTTAGAGTGCCCTCAGGACTGTGTAAGAAAGATGAGGGAGATATATCAGCAGAGGCGTGAAGTAGCATTAGAGGGATTTGCTGATTTAGGATGGGAAACTTCATCTATTCCAAAGGCAACTTTCTACCTGTGGCTGCCTGTGCCCCAGGGATTCAGTTCAACTGAATTTGCGGAAATGGTTTTGGAAAAAACAGCAGTAGTGTTAACAGCTGGTGTCGGTTACGGCAAATACGGAGATGGTTTTTTCCGGATTTCTTTAACACTGCCGGTGGAAAGGCTCAAGGAGGCCCTGGCAAGGATAAAGAAGGAATTTGGGACATTTAAAATTTGATTTATTTGACTGAAGGGAGTGAACGCTTGTTCAGGCATTACCTGGATGGGCAGAAAAGTGATTAAAAGTATGACTGGTTTTGGCCGGGGTGAATGTGGAATAGATGGCCTGCACGCTGTGGTCGAGATCCGCAGTGTCAATCATCGCTTTCGTGAAATAGCGGTAAGGATTGCCCGTTCTTATTTTCAGCTTGAGGAAAAAATTAAGCATGTTATTCAGAATAATATAGTTCGGGGTCATCTTGATGTTTATGTTAATATTGAGGATCGTCGAGAAAAAAAGCGCAATGTCAAGCTTGACAAGGAATTACTGATTGCCTATGATAATTGTCTAAAGGAAATGGGTGAAATTCTCAATATTGAATATGAAATAGAACTAGATGACCTATCCAGATTTCCAGATGTGCTTGTTATAGAAGAAAAGGAAGAGGATATTGAAGAAGTCTGGGCGGTGGTGCAGAAGTGTCTCCAGAAAGCGGTGGAAGAAATCCTTGAGATGCGGAAAAGAGAAGGAGCAAAATTATATGAGGATTTTGTCCACCGCAGAGAACGCATCTCTTTACTCCTTGAGCAGATCAAAGAGCGTGGGCCTCAACTAGAAGAGGAATTGAGAGATCGACTGCAGAGTAAGCTTCAGCAGATTTTAGATGACCATGAGATCGATGAATCACGTTTGGCTGCAGAAGTGGTCCTTTTTGCTGAAAAAAGCAGCATCACTGAAGAAGTGGTACGCCTGGGTAGTCACATGGAACAGCTGCAGGAAATCCTGCAGACAGGGGGACCTGTAGGGAGAAAAATTGAATTTTTACTGCAGGAGATGAATAGAGAGATCAATACCATCGGTTCGAAAGCAGCAGATCTTGTCATATCCCCTCTGGTTGTGGAGATTAAGAGTGAGATAGAAAAAATGAGAGAACAGGCACAGAATATAGAATAATTCTAGGGGAGGTTTGACATGGAAATTAAACTGGTGAATATCGGTTTTGGTAATGTTGTATCAGCCAACAGGATTATTGCAATCGTCAGCCCTGAATCCGCCCCGATAAAACGCATTATCCAGGAAGCAAGGGAGAGGGGCATGTTGATCGATGCCACATATGGCAGAAGGACCAGAGCGGTGATCATTGCGGACAGCGACCATGTGATTCTTTCCGCTGTACAACCGGAAACGGTGGCCAACCGTCTGGCAGCAAAAAAGTCTGTTATATCGCTAGAAGAAAAAGAATAGTTTGATTTTATTCGGTGTAGGAGGATGTTAATTGTCAGCACAACCAATACTAATTGTGGTCTCGGGGCCTTCCGGTTCTGGTAAGGGAACCCTCTGTCAAATGCTAAAGAATGCACTACCTGATCTTGTGTATTCTATTTCTCTTACTACAAGGCATCCTCGACATAATGAAAAAAACGGAGTGGATTACTTTTTTGTATCCCGTGAAGATTTCCAAAAACATATAAATGTCGGTGATTTTTTAGAATGGGCTGAAGTATATGGGCATTACTATGGTACTTTACGCTCATCTGTAGAGGCGAGCCTGCAGGCAGGAAAGGATGTTTTGCTGGAGTTGGACATACAGGGCGGCCAACAGGTAAAGCAAGCTTTTCCTGAAGCGGTACTCATCTTTATCATGCCGCCATCTCTAGACGAACTCAGCGAACGAATTACCGGTAGAGGAACAGATGATCCTAAAACTATCAAATTGCGATTGAGTTGTGCCCCGGATGAATTACAGGCAGCCAATAATTATGATTATATAGTTAATAATGATCTGAAAGAAAAAGCTTTTCAGGAGCTGCTTGACATAATTGAGCGAGAAAAATTTATCCGAAAACAGAACAAGGGGGTATAAACTTGAAAGAGCCTAGCTTTGATGTTTTATTAGATAAAGTCGAAAGCAAATATGAACTGGTAGTTGCTGCAGCCAAAAGGGCGCGTCATCTTACTGAGTCCTGTACAGTTGGAGATAATCTCTATACGCAAAAACCAGTGACAGTAGCGCTGGTAGAGATTGCTGAGGACAAACTGCAGATTGAACGCCCAAACCAGCAGAGCAGGATAAAATGAAGACGATAGTTTTAGGTGTTACAGGGAGTATTGCTGCATATAAGGCTGCGGAAATTGCCAGTAGGCTGGTTAAAAAGGGCTATTGTGTACAGGTGGTTATGACCCCTGCTGCAGCAGAGTTTATCACACCTCTCACAATGCAAACTGTTTCACAAAATCCGGTGCATATGGAGATGTTCGGCTCTGGCCAAAAGTGGGAGGTAGAGCATATCAGCCTTGCTCAGGGAGCGGACTTGGTTTTGGTAGCACCGGCATCAGCTGATGTTATTGGTATGGTTGCCGGTGGGCTTGCCAGTAATCTGCTCACAGCTACTATTATGGCTACCAAAGCGCCGGTGGTTTTTGCCCCTGCAATGAATACAGGGATGTACGAAAACCGAGTATTCCAGCACAGGATGAACTTTCTAAAAAGTATGGGATATTTGTTTATTGAACCGGGAGAGGGTCATCTAGCTTGCGGCACCAGTGGCAAAGGAAGGCTTCCTGACCCTGAACAGATTGTTGATTTGGTTGATAGGTTACTTTTTATTAATCAGGACCTTAAGGACAAAAAAGTACTGGTCACTGCAGGGCCCACCTGTGAGCCAATCGACCCAGTGCGGTTTATTTCTAATCACAGTTCAGGAAAGATGGGCTATGCTCTAGCTGCTGAGGCAAAGAACAGGGGCGCTAAGGTGTTTTTGGTCAGCGGGCCAACCAATATCAAACCACCGGAGGGAGTCCAGGTTATTGCTGTGAAGACCGCACAGCAGATGTTCGAAACTGTTAAAATCCTTTTTCCAGATATGGATATCGTTATTAAAGCGGCTGCAGTGGCTGATTACAGACCGGTCATTCAAGAACACCAGAAGATTAAGAAAACAGGTTCAGATTTTGTTCTGGAATTGGAAAGAACACCGGATATTCTCAAGTATCTTGGAGAGCATAAGAAAAAACAGATCTTAGTGGGTTTTGCTGCTGAGACAGAAAAGCTGCAGGATCATGCTCGGGAAAAAATGCTGCGCAAAAATCTTGACCTTATCGTGGCCAATGACATCACAATGGCGGGAGCGGGTTTCGCAGAGGAGACAAATATAGTGACCATATTGTTTCGAGATCAACCTGCTAGAGAACTTCCTATCATGACTAAAAACCAACTGGCAGGCGTGATTTTAGATGAGGTGGTAAAAATATACAAGCGGGGACAGGAGGCTGACTGATTATGTCAAGATATTTGTTCACTTCAGAGTCTGTGACCGAGGGACACCCTGATAAGGTTGCTGACCAGATATCTGATGCCATTTTAGATGCTATCCTTGAACAGGATAAAATGGCTCGTGTAGCATGTGAAACCATGGTGTCAACTGGTTTGGTGATGGTTGCCGGGGAGATTACGACAAATTGTTATGTAGATATACCCCATATTGTCCGTGCGACCTTAAAGGATATCGGATATACCAGGGCTAAATTTGGTTTTGATAGTGCAACCTGTGCAATATTAACTTCTATTGAGGAACAGTCTCCTGACATCGCTCTTGGTGTTGATCAGGCCTTGGAAGTCAAGACTGGTGAGATCGGAGATAGTTGTGAGTTGGGTGCAGGTGATCAGGGTATGATGTTTGGTTATGCTACAGATGAAACCCCTGATTTGATGCCGCTGCCCATTGATCTTGCCCATAAACTGTCACGCCGCCTCTCCGAGGTGAGGAAAAATAGGACTTTACCTTATCTGCGCCCTGACGGTAAGAGTCAGGTGACTGTAGAGTACGAAGGTGACCGCCCGGTACGGGTGGATGCAGTGGTTGTATCAGCCCAGCACCGCCCTGATATCAGCCTGGACCGAATTAGAGAGGATATTATTGAAAACGTGATCAAGAGTATAATTCCAGCTGAATACATCGATGATAAAACTAGATTTTTTGTTAATCCCACCGGAAGATTTGTTGTTGGAGGCCCTCAGGGTGATACCGGAATTACCGGAAGAAAGATAATTGTTGATACTTACGGAGGATCAGCCAGACATGGGGGTGGTGCTTTTTCAGGGAAGGACCCCACTAAGGTAGACCGATCTGCCTCCTATTTTGCGCGGTATGTGGCCAAAAATATAGTGGCGGCAAAACTTGCCCGCAGGTGTGAGCTTCAAGTAGCCTATGCCATTGGAGTGGCTAAACCGATATCTATTCATGTGCAAACATTTGGCACCGGTGTGATCCCAGATACAGAAATATGCAGGCTGGTTAAGGAGCATTTTGATTTCAAACCAGCAGCAATTATTGAAAAGCTGAATTTGAGGAGACCTATTTACAAACAGACTGCTGCCTATGGCCATTTTGGGCGTCATGATCTTGACCTTTCATGGGAAAAAACTGATTCTGCTGAACTGCTGAAACGAGCAGCAGAAAAGGTGACCACAGCAGGCCGCGTCTGATATTTCTCATAACAGAGGCCAATAAGCAAAAAAAGACACCGTTCAGTTATACCAGGTTATAATTGGCCGGTGTTTTTTGCTGGGGTGCAATCTGTATACTTTGATCTGTTATAATGTTAGGAAGAATTATACTGGAGAGTTGAGCAATGGGAGAAGAAGCTGCTGAGGTTATAGTTAGAATTAATCATCCCCGTTTGGGTCATGTTTTTCACTACCGGGTGCCCGAAGATATGGATAAACCCCAACCCGGGGTAAGGGTGAGGGTCCCATTTGGCAAACGAGTAGTGGATGGTTGGGTGATAGGCTATGGTGAACCTGGTCAGGGTATAAAGCTGCGGAAAATCAAAGAAATCATCGGCACAGAACCTGACTTTACAGAGGAAATGCTCCAGTTGGCATATTGGATGGCTGGTTATTACATGCACCCTTTGGGTGAGATTCTTGATCTGATGTCACCCCCTGAGACACCCAAAAAGCCTTTAAAATTATTAATACCTGAGAAGCTTCCTCAGCAACCAGACATAACATTTGAACTGACAGCTGAGCAAAAGGCTGCCATAAAAAAAATTAAAGAAGCATTAAACAAAAAGGTGAGCAGCCGCTGTTTGTTATATGGTGTGACCGGAAGCGGTAAAACTGAGGTTTATCTTCATGCTGCCCGGGCAGCTCTGGATAATGGCTGTCAGGTGCTCTATCTGGTACCAGAGATCAGTCTAACACCCAGGATGAATGCCATCTTTCAGGAATGGTTTGGAGAAGCGGTGGCTGTTTGGCACCATAGATTGACTGGAAGGGAAAAATATCGCGCCTGGGAGGGCATTAAAAATGGTTCTTTGAAGGTGCTGATCGGTCCTCGCTCTGCGGTTTTTGCTCCTTTTAGAAACCTCGGCCTTATTATTATTGATGAAGAGCATGACCCTGCCTATAAGCAGCAGGAAAAACCACATTATCATGCACGCCAAATTGCTCTGTGGCGTGGTCGCTATAATAATGCTGTGATTGTACTGGGCAGTGCAACTCCATCTCTGGAAAGCTATACTGCAGCAGCAGGAGGCACAGCACAGCTTTTGACCATCAGAAAGCGGCCTCCAGGGCGCCGACTACCTGTGATCAGTGTTGTTGACATGAAAGAGGAGGTTCAGGAGGGGAACCTTTCCTCTTTAAGCAGATACCTGGTTGAACAGATCAGGCTGCGTTTGGCAAGAAAGGAGCAGGTTATTCTGTTTTTAAACCGCAGAGGGTATGCTCCTTTGGTTTTCTGTCAGGAATGCGGGGAGGTTCTCAAGTGTGAGAATTGTTCGATTTCTCTAATTTACCACAAGCAATCAGGGGATCTGCGCTGTCACTATTGCAATGCCAGAAAGCCCATCCTCAAAACCTGTCCTTCCTGTGGTAGCAAAAAGAGGATGCGCTTCCTGGGGACAGGAATACAGAGGGTAGAAAAGGAATTGAATGAAATCCTGCCGGATAGCCGGGTGCTTCGCATGGATTACGATACCACCCGAAAAAAAGGTGCTTTTCAACAAATATTGGGTGGTTTTTCCCGACGGGAGGCAGATATTTTACTAGGAACCCAGATGGTTGCCAAGGGGCACAATTTTCCTGGTGTTACTCTGGTGGGTATTCTTAATGCTGACCTGTCCCTGAATTTACCTGATTTTCGGTCCGCTGAACACACCTTTCAGCTGTTGACCCAGGTTGCTGGTCGAGCTGGCCGCGGCTCTCAGCCCGGGGAGGTGGTGGTGCAGACAATTTGTCCGGACCATTACAGCATCAGTGCTGCCTGTTTAGGCGAAGATCAGTGTTTTTACAAAAAAGAGATACAGAGGAGAAGGTCTTTAGGATATCCGCCTTTTGGTGAACTGATCAGGGTGCGGCTGTCTGGGGAAGATGAAGAGAAGGTATTAAGTATAGCTGCTCAACTGGCCCAAGACCTGCGTTCTGTCTTGGACTCAGATCAGATTACTGTACTGGGGCCTGCCCCAGCATCTATTCTGCGGGTAAAAGGGTATTATAGGTATCAGGTGATGCTGAAAGGAAAGTGCAGACATCAACATAAAAGGATCGAACAGTGTCTGGGTGTTTATCATAAAAATAATAGTGTTATAATTAGTGTTGAAGTGGATCCTTTTGGTTTTTAGGAACAAAGGAGGCAGTATTAGATGTCATTGCGAAAAATAGTTGAAGTTGGCGATCCGGTTCTGCGGCAGAAATCCCGACCGGTTGCAGTAATAAATAAAAAAATAAAAAAACTGCTCGATGAGATGAGTGAAACCATGTATCAAGCAAAGGGTGTAGGATTGGCAGCCCCACAGGTAGGGATTTCTAAGAGAATAATTGTAGTAGATATTGGAGAAGGGCTCTGGGAGTTGATCAATCCAGAGATAGTATTTCGGGAGGGGGAAGAAGTTGATATAGAGGGGTGTTTAAGCATCCCCGGTGTGAGTGGAGAGGTAATGAGAGCCTCCCGAGTACGGGTCAAGGGATTGAACCGCGCTGGACAGCAGCAGGTAATTACTGCACAGGGTTTCGGTGCCAGGGCATTGCAGCATGAGATCGATCATCTGAATGGTATACTATTTATTGATAAAGCACTTAAAATTTACAAACAGGCGTAAAGGGGGAACAGGTTGTGAAGATTCTTTTTTGTGGTACACCTTACTTTGCGCTGCCAGCTTTACAGCAGATACTTAAGAGATGGGAAGTGTTGGGGGTAATGACTCAACCGGACCGTCCCAGGGGTCGTGGTAGGAAAATTGCTGCACCACCGGTCAAGGAGTTTGCTATAGATAGATCTGTCCCTGTTTATCAACCTAGAACATCCAGGGAAATGATCGAAATAATTGAGCAAAATGATTTAAAAGTTGATGTAATTGTAGTAGTTGCTTATGGATTATTTCTTCCTGCTCGGGTTTTGGAACTGCCTCCATTGGGATGTATCAACCTGCATCCATCACTTCTTCCTGCTTACCGTGGTTCAGCCCCGATTCAGAGAGCCATAATGAATGGGGATAAAACAACCGGTGTAACCACAATGTATTTAACCGATGAAATGGATGCCGGTGATATTATTTATCAGGAGCAAATTGAGATACCGGAGAATTTTACCGCAGGTGATCTGTCTGATGTTCTATCAAAAGAGGGCGCTCAGCTGTTGGTTAAAACTCTGTCTGATCTAGAACAGGGGATTGCGCCGCGCTATCCGCAGGACCTAAACCAGGTGAGTTACGCTCCACCCCTGAGCAAGAAAGATGAAAGGATCGATTGGAAGAGGGATGCGGCAGGGATTTATAACCATATTAGGGGTATGAATCCACAACCAGGAGCGTATACTGAGCTCGAGGGCAGGATTATGAAAGTATGGAGTTCACGTGTTGTTGATGAAGAAAATACAGATCTTAGCCCTGGTGATGTTGTAAAAACCGATAGTAAAAACGGTTTTATAGTACAAACCGGGAGTGGTCAGCTTCTTGTAACAGAAGTACAGCCCGCGGGGCGCTCCCGTATGAGTGCTGCTGCATTCCTTCGGGGATACAGGATCACACCGGGCTTTCACCTGGGATAATTATAATATAAAGGACGGTAGATGGATTGAGTCGTAAAGTGTCTGCAGCAAGGAATGCGGCCCTACAAGTGCTGCTGGCTGTGGAGAAGGATGGCGCCTATGCCAATTTGGAACTGCAAAAATATGCTCGTACAGGGAAATTGAGACCACAGGATAGTTCACTGCTCACCGAATTGGTTTACGGTACTCTGCGCAGACAGGGGACTTTGGACTGGGTCATAAATCAATTCAGTAAGGTGCCGGTTTCTCGGATGAATTACATCATTCGCAATATTGTACGATTGGGAGTATATCAGCTGTTATACCTAGACAGAGTTCCTCCTAGAGCTGTCTGCAGCGAGTCTGTGGAATTGGCCAAAACCAGAGGAATACGTGGTTTGGCAGGGTTTGTCAATGGTTTGTTGCGCAGTATTATCCGCAACAGGAAGAAATTTGCCTATCCGGACCCAAAGGATGAGCCGGCTCAATATTTAAGTTTAAAGTATTCCCATCCTCTCTGGATGGTAGAACGCTGGTTGGAGCGGTTCGGGATGGAGGAAACAGCCGCTTTATGCAGGGCAAATAATGAGCCACCATCTGTAGTCCTGCGCTGCAATACATTGAAAACAACACCAGAACAACTCAGGGAGCAGTTGATTAAAGAAGGTCTGGAAGTATACCCCAGCCCTCTGGTGAGTGAAGGTGTTATTGTAGAAAAGTCATATTATCTGCCGGAGTTGAGATCATTTAAGGATGGGTTGTGTACTGTGCAGGATGAGAGTTCGATGATCGCTTCTCTTGTATTGAATCCTTCAACTGGGTCACTGGTCGTTGATGCCTGCAGTGGGCCCGGTGGGAAAACAACACATCTTGCCCAGTTGATGAAAAATAGAGGAAGGATTATGGCATTCGATGTGCATGAACACCGTTTGGAATTGGTTGAGGAGGCCTGCAGGAGGTTAGGGGTAGACATTGTTGAAACAGTGCTATCAGATGCCAGGGAAATACCTGAGAGAGTTAAACAAAAAGCTGATTATCTTCTGGTTGATGTGCCCTGTTCCGGCTTGGGTGTGATCCGCAGACGACCGGACCTACGCTGGCGGGTGCAGCCCGGTGATCTCCACCTTCATGCCAAACAGCAGTTGGAGATCCTTGGACAGGCTGCCAGGTGCTTAAAAACTGGAGGAAGGTTGGTTTACAGCACCTGTTCTACAGAGCCGGAGGAAAATATAGGGGTTGTCAACTCCTTTTTGATGGAATACACTGGATTTATACCTGAGGATTTAACCTCATTATTGCAGTTTCCGATAACTGATCAAAAGGACCTGATTGATGCCCGTAGAGGTTATCTACAACTGCTGCCTCACCGGCACAGGACTGACGGGTTCTTTGTGTCATGTTTAAGAAAAGTAAGAAAGAGCAGGTGAAATCATGAATTTAGAGGAATTAGAAAGCATGATCACCAGGTTCTGGGAGGGTATTTTTCGCAAGGGTAAACGTCCAATTCAGCCTGTGGAAATTGCCAGAGCGCTTGTAAGGGAGATGGCAGCCCAGAGGCGGGTAAGTGTCTCCCGGGTCTATGCCCCAAATATTTTTACTATTAGTTTGAGTAAAGCTGACTTTGAGAAGAGTTCTCCTCTGCAGGAGGCACTCTGCCGTGAATTGGCTGATTATGTTAGGAACAAAGCGGTTGAAAAGGAGTATACCCTGATCGGAAGACCTCAGATCGGCTTTCTGGAGGATGAGACACTGGAGATAGGAGATATTACGGTTAAGTCATCCTATTCATCAGATATATCTCAAGAGCCGGTTATTATTGATGAGACACCAGAGATAGACCAAACCATGATTTTTGATAAACAAGAGAATGTTTATGAAACAAATTATTTTATTACCATTGTAAGTGGGCCTGATCAGGGAAAAAGTATTTCCATAAAAAATGATGCTTCTTACTATATCGGCCGCAAGAGCACTAATCATTTGGTTTTGACTGATATTAACGCTTCTCGGGAGCACGCCACACTGGAACTGCGTGGGGGTGTTTTGCATTTGGTGGATCTGGGAAGCAGGAATGGTACATATGTGGATGGAATTCGTGTGGATCATTATGAGCTGAGTGATGGTGATCAATTTCAGATCGGTGATAACCTGTTCAGAGTTGAAAGGAGATAAACAATGATTTGGCTGATCCTGGCTCTGAAGTATCTGGTACTGGCTCTCCTTTGTTTATTTATATTAAAAGTTATTCTTTACTTTAGGCCAGGTGGAAAAAATTATAGAGCTGTACTTGTGGCTGTTAATTCTGGGGCTGCATCAATTCAGCGCGGTCAAAGGTGGGAATTAGGGAAGGGGATGGTCTTAGGCAGGGGCAGCGAATGTACGGTCAATCTCCGTGATCCCTTTGTTTCAAATCGTCATGCGCGTATTATTTTCCAGGATGGTAAATATTATGTCACTGATCTGGACAGCACAAATGGCACTTTACTTGATGGTCAGCCACTGACTGTCCCACAGCAGCTTCAGAATGGGTCTCAGCTCAAGATAGGCGAAATTGTACTGAAAGCCCAGATACCTGAACATAAGACAGCTAGCAGGTCTTTATTACTGCCGCTCTTTCCGGGTTTAATCCTTTTTGCCGGTGGTCTGGAACTGTACTGGCAGCAGTTGCTCAAGTTTCAGGATGTCGGAGTACTGATGGCGGCAGCTTTAATGCTGGTTATTACTTCTTTTATTGTGGAATTCAGGGGCAAAGGGGACCCGATGCTCATTCATTTAATTGGTGTGCTTTCTGCTCTGGGGCTAATTTTTATTTTCCGTGTTAATCCCTATTACGGATTACGACAGTCCTACTGGGTACTGGCTGGGTTTGCCCTCTTTTGGGGAATTCAGATTTTTCTGCCCGAATACAAGCGTCTGCTGAATTATAAGTATTCCTTTATGGTACTAAGCCTTATTTTTCTCGTATTCACCATTTTATTCGGCGTGGAGGCAGGGGGAGCGCGAAGTTGGCTTTCCCTGGGTTCTTTTCGTTTTCAGCCTTCAGAGTTTGTAAAAATCTTTATGGTTATTTTTCTGGCAGGTTACCTGGATGAAAATAAGGAAATCTTAAGAGGTGGAACACTAAAAATAGGGCGTTTTTATCTGCCGGATTGGCCTTACCTGGGTCCACTATTGGCTGTCTGCGGCTTGTCTTTGCTGCTTTTAGTTTTTCAAAAGGATCTTGGTATGGCTCTTCTGTTTTTTGCTATTTTTTTGGTGATGGTTTATGTTGCTACTGACCGCTCATATTTTCTTCTCCTTGGGTTGGGGCTTTTCTTTGCAGGTACTGTATTAATGTATTTTATTTTTCCCCATGTTCAAAACAGAATGTCAATTTACCTTAATCCCTTAGAACAGATAGAAGTAGGAGGTTACCAGGTTGTACAGTCACTGTTTGCTATCGGTGGAGGGGGAATTGTTGGTCAGGGTTTGGGCAGTGGTTTTCCTACATTAATACCGGCTGTCCATACTGATTTTATCTTTTCCTTGATGGTGGAGGAATTGGGGCTGCTGGGCGCTCTTGCAATTATAGGGATTTTTTTTATGCTGGTCTGGAAAGGGATTAATACCTCCCTTCATGCACCAGATGATTTCGGTGTTCTCATGGCTTGTGGCTTCAGCTGTATTCTCTCTTTACAAACATTGATTATTATTGGCGGTGTGACCAACCTTATTCCTCTAACAGGAATACCACTGCCTTTTCTGAGTTATGGGGGCAGTTCATTTATTTCTAACTGTTTTTTGATCAGTATGCTCTATAAAGTAAGTGCTGAAAGAGAGAGCGCAGAGGATGAAGGTGCTGTGGTCGGTGGTGCTGTTGAATAGCATTTGTGAGGAGTATATGATATGCGTCACACAGTAAAAAGGTTCTTCATATTTATAACAGTGTGTTTCCTTATTTATGCAGGGTATCTGATTTATCTTGTGGTGATCCAGGGGCCTACTCTAAGTAAGCATGCTGCCAATCCGAGGCCATGGATTATAGAAAATCGTGTCGTGCGAGGAGGAATTTTGACGCGCGATGGAGAAAAAATAGCCGGTAGCATTATTGAGGGAGATAGTAACAAGAGAGAATACTTTTTTGCACAGCAGTATGCTCATCTGACCGGTTATCATTCACAGATCCTGGGAAAAACAGGTTTGGAAAGTGCCTATGATGAGGAACTGCTTGGGCTGAAAGGGTATTCTTCAAGGAATCTAGAGGCTCGTTGGGGATTAGGAAAAATTGAGGGTGATAGTCTTTACCTTACAATTGATCATCAGATGCAGATGAAAGCATATGAACTGATGTCCTCATATAAAGGTGCGGCGGTTGTACTTGATCCCAGAACAGGAGAAATTCTGGCTATGGTGAGTACTCCAAGCTTTGATCCCAATAAGGATAATTTGGAGAAATCCTGGGAAGAACTGCGTGAAAATGACAACCGTCCCCTGTTTAACAGGGCTATTCAGGGATTATATCCCCCGGGGTCCATCATGAAGATTGTAACTGCTGCTGTAGGATTAAAAAAGTATCCTCAGCTGCAGAGTGATACTTTTCAATGCCAGGGTCAGTTGACCATTGAGGGAAGGGTGCTTCATGATCTGCGTGCACATGGTACTGTGGATCTCAACCGCGCCCTGGCAGTTTCATGTAATTCATATTTTGCCAATCTAGGGATAGATATTGGCAGTGAAGAGTTTATCCAGGGGCTTGAAGCTTTTGGCTGGGGAGCAGAAATACCCTTTGATCTGTCAGCCGAGAATATCCCCCTTAACCGGGAAAGTCTGCAGAGTGCCAATGGTTTAGCTGAGTCAGGTATGGGACAGGGTAAAATTCAGGTCAGCCCACTTTTTATGGCAATGGTGGCAGGTTCATTGGGAAATAATGGTGTTATGATGACACCCTATCTGGTACAGGAGATTCGTTCACCTGAAGGTGATCTGGTATGGGAAAGAGAACCACGTCCTCTGCGTGTGGTGGCATCATCTGAAGTTGCCTGGCAGGTCCAAGAGGGAATGGTTCAAGTTGTACGACCAGGGGGAACAGGTACAGCTGCTTCACTGCCTGGAGTTACTGTAGCAGGTAAAACGGGATCTGCGGAAAACCCAACAGGTGATCCCCATGCTTGGTTTGTGGCATTTGCCCCTGCAGAGCAGCCTGAGGCAGCGGTGTGTGTTGTTGTTGAAAATGGTGGACAGGGTGGTAAAACTGCAGCACCAATAGCCAGGGAATTACTAAGACTTGCCCTAACACGGGAGGATTAAGAAATGATCGGCAAAATGTTAGGTAACAGATATGAAATAATCGCTATGCTTGGGGCCGGAGGAATGGCTAATGTTTATCGGGCTCGCTGTACTGTTTTAAACCGCGTTGTAACTGTTAAGGTTCTGCGCAAAGAACTGGCTGAGGATAAGGATTTTGTACGGCGTTTTCAGATGGAAGCCCAGGCTGTAGCTCTGCTGTCCCATCCTAATATTGTCAGCATCTATGATGTGGGAGAGGAAGATGGGCTGCCTTATCTGGTAATGGAATATGTGGAGGGATCCAACCTCAAAGAGATTATCAGGCAAAAGGGGGCATTGCCACCGGCAGAAGCGGTTAATATCGGTATTCAGGTTTGTGCTGCTCTTGAGCATGCACACAGCAAAGGTATTATTCATAGAGATATCAAACCACATAATATCCTGATGACACCCGGTGGGAGGGTTAAGGTTACTGATTTTGGTTTGGCACGTGTTCTTTCTATTCCCAGTGCCACCATGACCCAATCCGGTTCTGTTATGGGTTCGGTTCATTATTTTTCTCCCGAACAGGCTCGAGGTGAGGATGTTACCCCTCAGTCAGATATTTATTCTCTGGGTGTTGTGCTTTATGAGATTGTTTCTGGCCAAGTGCCTTATCAGGGTGATAACCCTGTCTCTATTGCACTGAAGCACCTCCAGGAGGAGCCAAAGAGCCTGCGTGCTTTAAATCCTACTATACCGAATGAATTGGAACAGATTATTTTCAGAGCAATGGCTAAGGACCCAAAGAATCGCTTCGCTTCTGCAGAGCAGATGCAGCAGGCTCTTTCAGAGGGTCATCCGGTAGACAGCCTTCAGCCATCAGAGGAAGAGCAGACAAGGTTGATTCCGCTCCCCAAACAAGGGGAAACTAAAAGGACCAAAAAAAAGAAGCGGCTTCACCCAGCAGCTGTGGTAGCATTAGTCCTGTGCGGACTGCTGCTTGTGGGGGGAGGTTTATTTGCTCTTTCCAAGTGGTATTTTGGTGGGACCGCTGCTGTGCCAAATGTTGTAGGTAAAACCCAGGATGAGGCTGAAGAAATACTGAAAAATGAGGGTTTTGAAGTGGAAATAAAGGAGACCTCAGAACAGGGTACAGAGGCAGATATAGTTGTTCGTCAAGACCCGGTCGCCGGGATGGAGGTAAAAAAGGGACGACTGATACGCATTTGGGTTAATAAGGGGCCGGCTAGTGTCTGGCTGCCTGATTATACAGGTGCAGAGGAAAGGGAAGCATCACTTGCTCTGGAGGGCCGAGGTTTCGTTGTTAAAGTTACCAGAGAAAATCATGAAGATGTGCCAGCAGGTTTTGTGATACGTCAGTTCCCAGACGGAGATAGTAATCAACCAAAGGGCAGTGAGGTTACATTGGTTATAAGTAAAGGCCCTGTTATTATAGATGTAATTGTGCCCGCTGTGGTAGGCTTGACAGTGGAGCAAGCGGAAAAAGCACTGGGTGCTGTGGAGTTGAATCTAGGTAAGGTCACCGAGGAACCCAGTGAAAAGGAGAAGGGCACTATTATTGAACAGAGTGTGGATCCTGGAAGTTCAGTGAAAAAGGGTGCAGCAATTGATGTTGTAATCAGCAGTGGGGTGCAGGAAGAAGAAACCCAATTAAAAATAGATGTCCCAGAAGAAGGGGAATTAATAATCGTTATCAAGGATAGTCAAGGCACCAGAGAAGTATATAAACAGGTTCATAATAAAGGTGATAGGGTGGAAGAGGTTTTCACTGTATATCCTCCTGGGGAATTTCAAATCTATTTCCAGGGGAAATTAAGCAAGACTGTTCCATTTAATTGATAGATTAAAGGAGGCTATATGTGAGGGAAGGCTTGATTATTAAAGGTTATGGGGGGTTTTATTATATTAAATCCGGACAACAAACCTGGTGCTGCCGTGGGCGTGGCCGCCTGCGCCGGAAGCAGTCACTACTGCCCGGAGATTGGGTTCTATTTACACCACACGGGCAGGATGAAGGGGTTATTGAAGAGATCAGGCCGCGCAAAAATGAGCTGCCCCGCCCTCCTGTGGCTAATATTGATCAAGTAATTATGATTGTTTCCCTTGCTCAGCCGGAACCGGATCTTAAACTACTTGATCGGTCCTTGGTTTTATGTGAATTGAAGGATCTGGATGTGATCATTTGTTTTAATAAAACTGACCTGGTTGATGATGAAAAGCCGCAGATGTTGGCAGAAATATATCAAAATGCAGGATATAAGACTATCCTTACATCTGCTCTTTACGGCAGCGGCCTAGAGTGTGTTTGTCAGAACATGGCAGACAAGGTATCAGTGATGTCAGGGCCATCAGGAGCAGGTAAATCCACACTCCTTAATGCACTTGACCCCAGCCTTGAGCTGAAGACAGGTGAAATAAGCAAAAAGTTGAAAAGAGGAAAGCATACTACCAGATATGTAGAACTGCTTGAGGTTTGTGAAGGGTTTGTTGCAGATACGCCGGGTTTTAGCAGTTTGGAGCTTCCACGTGTAAGAAGAGAGGAATTGAGCCGCTGTTTTCCGGAAATCGATCAGTTTGCCGAACAGTGCCGTTTTGACGACTGTCTTCATCTTAATGAACCTGATTGTGGTGTAAAAGATGCACTGGAGAAAGGTATTATCAGCACTATTCGTTATCAAGATTATCAACAGTTATTAGAAGAGGTTATTAGCAAGGAGCGAATATATTAATGCAGATTAGAGTTGCACCATCTATTTTAACTGCAGATTTCAGTAAACTGGGGGAAGTCATCCAGGAGTTGGAAAGCAGTGGGGCCGATGAACTCCATCTGGACATTATGGATGGTCAATTTGTACCTAATTTAACCTTTGGTCCTCCCGTTGTGGCATCTCTGCGCCAAATTACATCACTTCCTTTTGATGTTCATTTAATGGTAGAATACCCGGAAAGTTTATTTTCCGCTTTTTCTGCAGCAGGTGCAGCAAGCCTGACCGTACATGCTGAGGCATGTACCCACCTGCATCGTACTGTACAGCAGATTAAGGACCTGGGGCTAAAGGCAGGGGTGGCTTTGAATCCTGCAACACCATTAAATATTTTGGATTATATCCTATCGGATTTAGATGTAGTTTTAATTATGACCGTCAATCCGGGCTGGGGTGGACAGTCATTTATACCCGCTATGTGTAAAAAGATCAAAGAATTGAAGGGGATGCTGATAGAGGCTGGTTCTGAGGCTGACCTGCAGGTTGATGGGGGAATTAATTATCAAACCGTAAAATCTGTAGTGGATTCTGGTGCAAATTCTCTGGTAATTGGTTCTGCTTTATTAAAGGAGAGGAATCTGGGGAAAGCTATAGAGCGATATCGAGCAATGGCAGTTGAAGCCGGTAGGGACAGCTGGTGGTACAACTCCCAACAGCTAACATAGTGTAAAGTATTTGTAGGAGAAAATGTTGGAGAAAAAGACAAGAGATCATCACTTTTGGTAGAATTGGAGTATCACCAACAAAACTACCTAGGAGAGGATCTCTTGTGAATACCATTGTACA
>CAZZEY010000002.1:0-19297 GCA_964653445.1 uncultured Syntrophaceticus sp.
GTCTTCAAGCCAGCCTTTTAAAATATCGATAATTGGTGTTTTAAAGCGGGGCACTGAGTCCAAGGTCTTCAGGGGATGGTAGATCTTGTCCTCAATCAATTCTTTAAAGCTGTCGAAGTGTTCTTTCAGAATTCCCCTGACATCGGATTGTTCCAGTAAGGCCTGGTGGTATCTCCTGATGTTGTTGAGCAGGCTTTTCAGTTCATCGGTTAATAAATTTGTGTTTTTATAGGCTTGCATCAAGGCATCGTAGGTGTACTTGTCTTTTTCTTCATTGGCTGTCTTCAATAAGGAGTAAGTGGAATAAACGTAAGAGTTGTATTCCCTAGGTGTTGTATCGATCAGCTCATAAAGCGTGTTGAGTATTTTGATGGAGTAATCGTAAAGTGTGATCTGCTCTTCAAAGGAATCGGCGGCATACTCAACATCGATCCAGCCGGTCTGGTTGTATTTGCGGATCAGAAAATGCGCCAGGGCTGATAAGTTTCGCTCTGGCATCATCTCTTCATCCTCCAGTTCCATCTCCATTATCTTGTCTTCTAGTTCTGAGATTAGCATTGCTGCAGCCTGTTCCTTAGTGATGATCATCTCCTGCTTGTATGCGCGGCGCAAAACGAACAGGCCGTCCAAATATGTTTCTTTGTTTTTGGATGCCAGTATGGAGAAAAAGTTCTCGGGTATCATCTGAAAAAGCCCCATAAAAACCCTCCATTCGGTGCCCCCCCGGTGCCAGGCTTGCGTTTTTGCCTTATTTGACCGCTCACCGACCGATCACCGGGACAGTCCCTCCGCGCGGTCCAACCTGCCGTCCCGCCGCGTGGTTTTGGTTCTGCGCTAAATGAAAACCCATCAGCGAAAACATTTATTCATGTGATGTTTTTAATAAATCGATTCTCTCGCTAGTTTTATTGATAGAAATATTTGTAGTGCACCAATTATGAAAAATATAATGTGCAGTGCATTAATCATGAAGAGCATATAACACTGGATGATAATCCACAGACAAAGGATTACTCCTAAACACCCACTGATATATGCTTGATATCTATTTTTATATTTTGCAGTAATTAATACACCTATATTTCCAAGCCCGATTATGACAAATAAGAAAAGTCCCGGTATTAAAAAGTCTGTAAAGGGGCCATTTTTCAAAGCTTCTGAAGCTGATATTCCCACAGCACTTCCACTAGGGCTTAATATTGCAGCCATTCCCCCGAATAATGCGCCAATACCAACAATAATGTGTATTATTTGCAAGCCATTTATTGCTTTCAATAAGGGTATCCATCCTGTCTTAAAGTTTTTTTACTTTATTTGATTATATCACAGGTGACCGATCACCTCACTCGGTGCCAGGCTTGCTTTATTGCTTTATTTAGCAGTCTGGCCCCGGTTAGCATCGGGGTCATTTCCCGCTATTCAGCTAGGTTGTCTATTACTCATTCATTAAGTATTCGGACGGACAATCTCTTTTCCGACATCTGGCCTTTGGTTTCCGACATCTATTTCCGCCGGGCTTGCTTTATTATCTTATTAGGAATCATGCTACATCCCGCTGTTTATTTATGTGGCAAACGAAACGTCCCCATGCCACCCCGCCGCGCGAAAAAGGTGACAACCACTACTTAGATGGCTGTCACCTTGGAAGTTATCCTACAGCATAATTGCCAGGCTGGCACCTTCCTCAATGGCATCTATTGCTTTTCTCGGCTTGGATGCATCACCTATTACATGGAGTTCCGGCACTTTTCCTTCTAATTGTGATTGCAGCTCATTTACTGGTTTGGCGCCAACTGCGATGATGATGTTATCAAAGCCTGTAAGCTGCATTTCCTGGCCGTCTTTTTCGACATTGACACCGTCCTGTAATATTTCTTTTACACTGGTGTTTGTCTCGATCCGAACCTCATGTCTCTTAAGGCGCAGCAACAGGAAGTGTTTTACTGATTCCTGGACATCCTCTGCGATTTCCGGCAGGGCTTCCACTAAAGTCACTTCATGCCCGTGTTCACCCAAAAGGTCTGCGGTCTCACATCCGACCAATCCACCGCCGATGATCAGGGCCTTTTTGCCTACATCTATTTTACCCAGTATTACATCATTGGCAGTTGCAACCTGAGGATGATCGATGCCGGGAATGTCTGGAATGCTCGGTTCTCCACCTGTTGCCACGATAACGACATCCGGATTTTCCGCCAGGACTTGCTCTATACCTGCCTGGGTCCCAAATCTGAAATCAACACCATATTTTTTACCCATATAGGTGTAATAATTGATCGCTTTAGTTAAATCCTGTTTAGCGGGTGGGATGGCTCCCACTCTGAATTGTCCACCAGGGGACTGTTCTTTTTCAAAAAGCACTACTTTGTGTCCGCGGGCTGCAGCTACCCATGCTGCTTCAAGGCCGCCCGGCCCACTACCTATAATGACAACTTTTCTGGGCTGTGCAGCAGGTTCAATTTTCATTTTATATTCTCTGCCGCAGAAGGGGTTAACCAAACAAGAGCACTTCAATTTATTGGGGTCGAAGATGTAGCCGACACACCCCTGGTTGCAGGCAATACAGGGCTGTATTTCTTTGATGCGCCCTGCAGCTACTTTTTGGGGCAGTTCAGGGTCTGCAAGTGACTGTCTGCCCCAGGCAAGCAGATCAGCTTTTCCTGTTTGGATGGCCTGCTGGGCCAGGACGGGGTCATTGATCCTGCCTACACCTATTACCGGTATTGATACAGCTTTTTTGATTTCGCCGGCATCTGAAAGAATGAAACCAGGTGCTACATCTGTGGGAGGTATGATATACTGCATACTTCCATAAACTCCAGTTGATACATGTACTGCATCTACACCCGCATCTTCAACAATACTGGCAACTGCTTTTGACTCCTCAATATTCCTCCCATCCACTATTCTTTCATCAGCACTCATCCTGAAAATGATGGGGAATGAACCGCCAACCTTTCTGCGTACATCTCTGATGACCTCAACAGGGAATCTCATTCTGTTGTACAAGGAGCCCCCGAACTCATCCACTCTTTTATTGGTGTGCTGTGACATAAACTGGGCCACCATATACCCATGGGCACCGTGAATTTCCACAGCATCAAACCCTGCCTCCCGGGCACGGGCTGCAGCATCTCCGAACTTCTCTATCAATTGATAAACCTCTTCGGTTGTCAACTCGCGAGGTGTTTCCTGTGAAACAAAACAGGGTACAGCAGATGGAGCCACAGGCTCCTCTCCACCCAAAATATCAGAGGATGTCTGGCGGCCTGCATGGTGAATCTGTACAGCAATTTTTGCGCCATAACGGTGGACAGTATCCACTAATTTTTTGTAGCCGGGTATAAATTTATCATCCCATAAACCGAGCTGGTGGGGTATGGCTTTACCTAAGGGATCCACCCCCGCAATTTCGACGATCAAAAGTCCCCAGCCGCCCTTTGCCCTGGCTTCCCAATATGCGATCAGATCTTCGCTCACAGTTCCATCAGGGTTGGCCAGGTTGGTTCCCATTGGTGGAACGACAAACCTGTTGCCCACCTCCATGGTTCCTATTCTGATTGGAGAAAAAAGCAGTTTAAAATCCATTCACTTCACCTCGAAATATATTTTCGCGGTTATTATTCGTAAAATAGGAGTTTTTATGCCAGACCATGCGCCGCGCGCGCCGGGACGGTTCTGGCGTCACTCTTTTTTCCCACTTCTAACTTCCCGTTTCCCACTTCTCAATTGCCAGGCTTGCTTTATTGCTTTTTTGAATTAAGTTAACAGATGTCTACTTTTTTCCGAACTCCGGCCTTCGACATTTAGTTCTACTTCCAAAATGCTACTCACCACATCTCAATCGTCAGGTGAAAAACAGCATAACCGAACTGTCCCTCCGTGCACCCAGTGCACCTGAGGCAGGAATTTGTTATGCGAAAACCGAAAAGGTTTCTGAGAAAATGTCGAAATTCAGTTCGGCACCAGCAGAGACTTTAATCAAATAGAGTGTCTGTGCAGGGAATCATTTAGAATCAGCAACAGATAAAGTATAAAACAGGGGAGAGGACTATGATAGATTTAAGAAGTGATACTATTACCAGACCAACACAAGAGATGCGAGAGGCTATGGCAAACGCAATAGTAGGGGATGATGTTTATGGTGAGGATCCGACAGTTAATGAGCTTGAAGAAACAGCAGCAGAACTAGTTGGCAAAGAAAGTGCCCTTTTTGTTGCGAGTGGTACTATGGGAAACCAGGTTGCTGTTCTGTCACACACTGAAAGAGGGAATGAAATAATCCTGGATACAGTTGCCCATATTGCAAAATATGAGGTTGGGGCACCTGCCATGTTTGCTGGTGTTCAGCTGCGGCTTGTTGACAATCTACTGTTGGGAAATACCATCGATAAAATAAAAAGTGCCTACCGTGAGGAGAATATTCATTTTCCCATTACCCGCTTGATTTGCCTGGAAAACACTTTTAACAGTGGTGGTGGAACAATTATGCCACCTGAGAAAATGAGAGAGGTCTACCAATTAGCCAAGGATTTGAAAATCAAGCTGCACTTAGATGGTGCAAGGATTTTTAATGCTGCTGTTGCCTGTCAATGTGATGTTAAAGAATTTACGAAATACTGTGACTCTGTCATGTTCTGTCTATCTAAAGGGCTTGGAGCCCCGGTGGGTTCAATACTAGCCGGTGACCAAGATTTTATAAGAAAGGCTCGCAAATATCGCAAAGCATTGGGCGGCGGGATGCGTCAGGCGGGAATACTGGCTGCAGCTGGGCTTGTTGCCTTAAAATCAATTGATCGTTTGGCAGAGGACCATAGTAATGCCAGGTATTTGGCTCAAGGTCTATCCCAGATAAAGGGTATAAATGTGGATTTAGAACGGGTGCAGACAAACATGGTTTATGCTGAAATTGACAATGCAGCAGCATTTATTTCCGAACTGGAGAAAAACGGGGTTAAAGCAAATACTGTCGCTGCCAATGCAGTTAGGTTTGTTACAAGCAGAGAAGTAACACGAGAAGATATAGAAACAGTACTCAAAATAGCTTCCCAGGTGGCTTAGCACTGTCGGCGCCACGCAACCGACCGATCACCGGGACGGTTCCGCCGCGCGGAAATCGCGCGGGAGAACTGTTCCCGCGCGCGGTTCGTCCGGTGCCAGGCTTGCTTTATTGCTTTATTCAAAATGATCTTTTTCCCACTTCCAACTTCCCGCTTCCCACATCTCAATCGCCAGGCTTGCTTTATTGCTATATTACACCTTTAGAACTTGACAGCGTAGGGTTACAGTCACCTGGGTTGGAAATCAGCCGGGGACCAATAGGGGTGGTTTTATCGTTAGTAAGACAGTAGAACCCGCCCCTTTTTATATGCAGTCTGTGTTCTGGGGGCACTACCGTAGCAGGGATAATCGGTGTTCGATCATCGACCGATCGGCGGGACGGTTCCACCGCGCGGAAACCGATCACTAGAACTGTCCCGGCGCCCGCGGCGCCCGGTTCATGACTTCTTCATCCTCCTCCCGCCACATGGGATCAACAATACAGAGGAATAAAAGATCCCCATCTCCGGTATTTTCCAAATACTGCACTGCACCTGGAGGCACAAACACTGCTCTACCAGGCTTGACCTCAGCAGATTCTTGGTTAACGTGACCGATCACCGGGACGGTTCTGGCGCGCGTAAACTGCGCGGAAGAACTGTCCCCGCGCTCGACGTGGATGATGCCCTGTCCTTCTAGAAAATAGTAAACTTCCGCACTTTCTGTGAGTCTGTGCGGGATAGTGCTCCTGCCTGCGGGAAGTCGGGCATGGGCGATGCTGCAGTGAAGGGGAATTTCCCCCTTTTCCCTTAAGGGATGAAGAAGTTCACAGAGGATGCTGCCATCTCCGGCTGTAAAGTAGCGGCATTCTTGAATATCTTTAACCAACATAGAAGTACCCCCTAAAGTAGAGTTACACACCGACCGATCACCGCCGATCACCGGGACGGTTCCGCTGTGCGAAAACCGGGCGGTAGAACTGTCCCTGCGAGCGACAGCGACCGATCAGTAGAACCGTCCCCGCGGCCTCAATTTGTCAGTTTCTCCAGCTCATCTAGCATGCCGGAGAATCGGTTGATGGCATCTTGTACCGGTTGGGAAGTGGTCATATCCACACCTGCCTCCTGCAGCAGGTTCAGCGGATAATCAGAGCTTCCATTTTTAAGGAAAGAAATATAACGTTCCACTGCAGGTTCACCTGTGGTGAGGATTTGGTGCACCAGGGATGCAGCTGCAGATAGGCCTGTGGCATATTTGTAAACGTAAAATGCATCATAAAAATGAGGGATACGAGCCCATTCCATGTCGATTTCTGAATCTACAATCATCTCTTCACCGTGATAGGCGGTGTTCAATTCATGGTAGGTTTCTTTTAGGAATTGAGATGTCAGTGTTTCGCCATTTTCCGCTCTATCATGAATAATTTGTTCAAATTCCGCAAACATTGTCTGTCTGAAGAGTGTAGTTCGATACATTTCGAGATAATAATTAATAAGGTACATTTTTTTATGTGGATCAGTAATGGTTTGCAGGAGGTGCTCCATCAACAGGGACTCGTGGACTGTAGAGGCCACCTCTGCTGTGAAGATGGCGGGTTGGGAATAAAGGAAGGGCTGCTCTTTGTCACTGTAATAAAAATGCATGGCATGCCCCATTTCATGAGCCAATGTGAAAGCACTGTCTAGGTTGTTCTGGTAATTAAGGAGCAGATAGGGATGCACACCATAGATGCTGTCACAGTAAGCACCACCTGTTTTGCCTTTTTTTTCATAAATATCTGCCCATCTGGAGTCCAAACCCTCTGCTAGGACCTCACTATAGGAATCCCCAAAAACTGCGATACCTTTTTTCAGCATTTCCACAGCTTCAGGGTAGGGGATCTGCCATTCTACATCTACCAGCGGCACATAGATGTCATACATATGGAGTTCATCGAGACTGAGAATTTTTTTGCGCAGCTTCATATAGCGGTGTATCGTACCAAAATTGGAGTGCACAGTCTGCACCAAACTGTCATAGACCGCAGGGGGGATGTTATCTGCAAAAAGGGAGGCAGAGCGGGCTGATTGGTGTCTGCGCACCTTTGCATAAAAGATATCCCTTTTTACCCCTGCATTCAGTGCTGTAGCAAATGTATTCTCCAGCTTCAGGTAGGTTCCGTAGAGAGCTTGGAAGGTTTCACGCCTTACCCTGCGGCTTTTATTCTGCATCAGGCTGATAAAGTTGCCTTTGGTGATTTCGATCTCATTTCCTTCATCATCGCGGATAACCGGAAAAGTGAGATCCGCGTTGTTCAGCATTTTGAAAGTTTCGTCAGGGGTGCGGGTGATTTCCCCTGTACGGGCTACAATTTGTTCCTCGGCACTGGAGAGTGTGTGTGGTTTTTGTCGCAAAATATCATCAAGGTAATGACTGTAAATAACGAAACGGTTATCCTGTCGATAATTGGAGATTGTTTTATCAGAAAGAGCCAGGATTTCCGGATGGATAAAAGAAAGGGCTGTATCTACCCGGGTCAGCAGTGCTGCTGCCCGTCCAAACAGAGCTTGAGCTGTGGGGTTGGAATTATCCTCATCCCTTTTCATCCTGGCGTAGCTGTACACCTTGACTATGAGCTCCTGGATTTGGGTGCTTAAATCCAGAGCAGCAAAAAACGTGTCTGCAGATTCCGCAAGCATCCCCTGGTAGGCCTCCATCTTTCCCACCAGGGTTTCTACCTGCTGAAGTTCTTTTTCCCATTCATCATGGTTTTGATAAATATCTTCAAGCTGCCAAGTGTCTTTGTTCAATTCATTTCACCTCATTTATCCAATATTACCTATTACCTTAGAGGAAGGCGGCAGTCACCATCAGGGGTACTGTCACCTTATATTCTATGGTGATATTATATATCTTTTCCAGCTGTCAGTGGAGCATCCGCTCCGATCTGTTCACCCGGTCCCAGGCTCTTTTTTCCCACTTCCAACCTCCCGATTCCCGTTTCCCACCTCTCATTCCGCCAGGCTTGCTTTATTCCAACTACTAACGACCAAGCACCAACGACTAACTCGGCTTGCTTTATTGCTTACCGATCACCGGGATGGTTCCGCCGCGCGGAAACCGCTCGCTAGGACCGTCCCGCCGCGCGGTACCTGACCATAAAGCAACTATTGTGAGGAAGAATAATTATTTTAAAGCTAGGTACTTGTTAATACAGTTTGAAGTTGACATTTGCAGTGACAGCTGAGCTCAAGCAGTCTGAGGAAAATTGCTTAAAGTTGTCGGTACTGTTACAATAGAACAGACAACTTGTGTTCAACATAGGAGTTGCCGGATATATGTATTTATGATTTTGAGGGGGTGTGTGCTGCGAAAATAGAGGTGATCAGTAAATTAACTTAGATGTATAAAGTTTAACATTCCAAAAGGGGGAAAACATGATTAAGAAATGGATTTCTTTAATAATATGCTGTTTATTATTGTTTTCGCTGGCTGTGGGGTGTAGCAGTCAGGATGCTGAAGACCCGGAAGCTAGTGAAGTGAGCGCAGAGGCAGATAAATTCTCATTTGCTATGAGCGGTCTTTATAAACCTTTTAATTATAAAGAAAGCGGAGAACTGACAGGATTTGATGTGGATATTGGCTATGAGATTGCTGACCGCATGGGTTTGGAAGCTAATCCTGTCACAAACCCGTGGGAAACATTGGTTCAGGGGTTAAAGGCTAAAAAATACGATGCCATTATTGGGAGTATGGCAATCACAGAGGACCGGCTCAAAGAGGTTGATTTTTCACGTCCATATTACCGTTCCGGGGCCCAGGTTTTTGTTTTTAAAGAAAACGATACAATCAAAACTGCGGATGATATGAAAGACAAAAAGATCGGAGTTGTCAAAGCCAGCACATTTAGAGATGTTGCTTTGCAATATACCGATGAGGACAATGTAATAGGTTTTGACAGTGATGTAGTAGCACTGCGGGATCTGCCTACAGGAAGAATTGATGCCGTAATAACCGACAGCTGTGTTGGTGCTGCAGCTATAAAAGAGGGGTTAGAGATTAAAGAAGTTGGTGAACCTTTGTGGATTGATGAAATGGCGGTCGCTGTTAGAAAAGGAGACAGTGAGCTTTTAGAAAAAATAAATAATGCTCTTGAAGAGATGATTGCTGATGGTGCTTATGAAGAAATCAGTATGAAATGGTTTGATCGTAATATTCTTGGCGAATAATTGGTTTTTGTGTTGTTTGCCTTACAAATTGGGGTGAATGGTGATTGATTGAGATATACAATATTTTTATGCAGACCTATCCAGCTTTTTTGGAAGCGACTGTTGTTACTTTAAAGCTGACGATAACTTCGCTGCTGTTGGCCATGATACTCGGCTTGATAATAGCGTTTTTTAAGATTTCGAAAAATCGGATTCTTTATAAAATAGCACAGCTCTATATTACAGTTATCCGTGGTACACCCCTGATCGTTCAATTGATGTTTTTTTATTTCGGGTTAATCGAGTTAGTAGTGCTGCCTGCTTTTTGGGCAGGATCCCTGGCACTGGCAATCCACGCCGGAGCTTACATAGCTGAAATTTTCCGGGGAGCTATTCAATCAATTGATTCAGGGCAGATGGAGGCTGCTAGGTCATTGGGTATGAGCAAAATGCTGGCTATGAGACGTATTATCATGCCTCAGGCTTTTCAAAGAGCTGTTCCTCCCCTGGGAAACCAGTTTATTATCGGCTTAAAGGATTCGTCACTGGTTGCTTATCTGGGTGTGCCAGAAATATATGGAACAGCCCTTTACGAACAGGCAGCTAATTATAATCCATTTGAGACCTATTTGGTGGCAGGCATGTACTATCTGGTTTTGGTTATTTTCTTTACCTATTTGGTGAACAAACTGGAAATTAGGTTGAAGGTGGAGGATGAGGTGAGTGTTGGTTGATCAAGATAAAGAATCTTAACAAGCATTTTGGCAAACTCCATGTCTTGAAAGATATTAATATGGAAGTAAAAAAAAGTGAGGTTGTTGTGCTGATTGGGGCCAGCGGGTCAGGTAAAAGCACTTTACTCAGATGTATTAATTTCCTTGAAATGATGGATAAGGGCAGCAGTATCACAATTATGGGGAAAAATATTGATCCTAAAAAGGATGATTTAAATTTGATTCGCCAGAATGTGGGTATGGTTTTTCAGCATTTCAATTTATTTCCCCATAAAACTGTATTGGAAAATGTTATTGAAGCCCCTATCTATGTTAAAAAAATGGATCCAAAGGAAGCGAGAGAAAATGGGCTTGCAATACTCAACAAGGTAGGTATGTTATGTAAAGCTGATTGCTATCCAGCTCAGCTCTCCGGAGGCCAGAAACAGAGGGTGGCTATTGCCAGAGCTCTGGCCATGAACCCAGAGATTATGCTGTTTGATGAGCCCACCTCTGCACTGGACCCGGAGTTGGTTAATGAAGTTCTGCAGGTAATGAAGGAGTTGGCTCGTGAGGGTATGACAATGGTAGTGGTCACACATGAAATGGGGTTTGCTAAAGAGGTGGCGGATCGGGTGATTTATATTGATGAAGGGCGTATTGTGGAAGAAGGGAGACCTGAGCAGGTGTTTGAGTGTCCTGCCCAAGAAAGGACTGAGAACTTCCTGGCTAAAGTGATATAATCGGTGCCAGGCTTGCTTTATTGCTTTATTTGATGGTCTGTCCGTGGTTAGCATCGCCAGCCAAGGGGACAGTCCGCGCGGCAGGTCTTGCTTTATTGCTCTAAGCTTGATTATCACCTGACGGTTTCGCCGACCGATCAGTAGAATCGTCACGGCGCGCGGCGCGCGAAAACTGCGGGGCGACAGATCTTACCTATCAGTAGAACCGTCCCGCCGTGCTGTTGGAATGTTAACGGGGGGTAGCTCTATTGTCAAGGACATTAGAGCTGCCCCTTTTTTATTGGTTGGCCGATCGATACCGGGGCGATCGGTACTGGGACTGATGCCTGTATGGTTTTAAATTTTATTCCTAATACCGAATACCCCTGTCAAATGTGTACCTCGGCAGTTCCTCTGATGATAATGTTCTGTCATAAGCTGCCACCTCAGGCATATAAAAAATAGAGAGGTGGGGCTATGGATAGGTTTCTCTTGGTAGCGCTCCTTACGGCATTGATCCATTTAATTGGTACACTTGTTTATGTGGCGCGCTTTTCCGGGGTCAAAACTAAACGGCTGGCTACCGCTTTTTCCCTTTATCAGGTGATTTCCCTGGTGGCCATGACCGCCAATATGGTGCAGGCCCCACTGCTTTCCCTAACTGTGGAACAGGCGATCAGTAGTGGGCAGGTTTACAAGCAGGCTTATCTCAGTGAGTTGGAATATAAAATGCGACTTATTATGCTTGCTGCCACAGGGGGAACCGCAATTGCCGGCCTGTTTGGCCCGTTTTTTTTGTTCCTTTTCAATCGGACAATCTTTTTATTTGAAAAGATCGGTTCACTGCCCACCCTGATTCTTTCATTGCTTGCTCCATCACACTTTTTCCAGGTGATACGGCAGTTGTGCCTTGCCCTGGCTTATCTGATTAAGTCTTATTCCAGGCGGTTGGCCGGGTTAGAGTTAACATCACCTGCTGCCCGCTTTCAGCAGTGGTTTTTCCCTGTCAAGCTGTTTGGTATCAACATTCTGGTGGTGGGAATCTGGACAACCGGAGTTCTGGCATCACTATATGCCGGGGCGCTGACCCCCGCTTATCGCACCACAGCAAGTGAGTTATCAGGAATAGTCAATATGGTTGCTGTAATTTTAGATACTTTTCTGGTGGATCCAGTCACAGCTGTAGTAACAGACAATACCCTACGGGGGGCGCGCCAGGAAAGCCAAATTATGCATCTCACCTTCTGGCTGATCCTGAGCCGGCTGTTGGGGACCCTGTTTGCCCAACTGCTTTTTGTGCCAGCAGTACACCTGGTAAGATTCGGTACACTACTGCTTGCTCAATAGCCCTGCCCACGACCACACCGTGCGCTTCAATATTCCAAAAAGCCAAGGTGGCATGGGGACGTTTCGTTTGCCACATAAATAAACAGCGGGATGTAGTATGATCATAGGTATGGCCCGTCACCGTTATCGCCCCTTATGGGCCCGCAATTGTGAAGCTTAAAGCAATTAAGCAAGCCCATTTAGTGGTTGGTGGTTAGTGGTTGTGGTTGGTTATTAGTCATTGGAAAAGGGGGCTGCTTTTTCCTGAGGTGACACTAAGAACCATATTTGACAGCTTCAATATTCCAAATAAAGCAATAAAGCTAGCCTGGTGGTTGAGAGGTGGGAATGAATGCCGGAGGTCTAAGCCGGAAGAAGAGTTGACTTCTGTTAACTTAATTCAAAAAAGCAAAAAAGCAAGCCCAGCGGTTGAGAGGTAGGAAGTGGGATGTTGGATGTGGGAAAAGAGCCGGAATAAGACAATAAAGCAAGCCTGGCACCGGGGCATAGAACTCTGGTAAAATATTAGGGGTAGAATAACATCTTGATCAGTTGTATATTGTTATGAGGAGGAGTTTCAGATTCTGGATATTGTAAAAACTGTGGCCGGGGAGCTGGGCATTCCCCGGAAAAGCGTAGAAAATACAGTGAAGCTGCTGGATGATGGCAATACTGTTCCTTTTATCGCCAGGTACCGGAAGGAAGTGACCGGGGAACTGGATGAAACACAGATCCGCCAGATCGAGGAGCAGGTTGGTTATTACCGCAGCCTTGAGCAGCGCAAAGAGGAAGTTATCCGCCTGATCGATGAACAGGGGAAGCTGACCGAGGAGCTCAAAGAGCAGATCAATCAGGCTCTCAAATTGAGTGAAGTTGAGGATATCTACCGGCCCTTCAGGCCGAAGCGCAAAACCAGGGGGAGCATCGCCCGGGGGAGGGGACTGGAGCCCCTGGCCGATTATCTGCTTTCTTTTCCCTCTGAGGGTTCCCCTGATGTCGAAGCGGCAAAGTATTTGTCAGAAGAGGTGTCCACAGCTGAAGAAGCCATCCAGGGGGCGATGGACATCATCGCTGAGGATACTGCAGATGACCCCAAAGTGCGGGGTTGGGTGCGGGATTACACCAGGAAGAACGGTTACCTGGTGACCAGGGCGAAAGATGTGGAACAGGATTCTGTTTATAGGATGTACTATGATTTCAAGGAGCCGATTGCGAAATTGCCCTCCCACCGGGTGCTAGCCATCAACCGGGGAGAGCGTGAGGAGTTTTTACAGGTGTCAGTGGATGTTGAAACCGAAGCTGTGATTTCCTGGTTAAACCGAAATTACGCAAAAGAAGGGGCTGTAACCAGAGATCTCGTCAAAAATGCTCTTGCTGATGCCTATAAGCGGCTGGTTGCTCCGGCTGTGGAGCGTGATCTCCGGGGAGAGCTGACCGAGATGGCTTCTGAGCAGGCGATTGAGGTTTTCTCCAAAAATCTCCGCAATCTCCTGCTGCAGCCTCCGGTTCGCGGGAAGATGGTGCTGGGTGTAGATCCAGCTTACAGGACCGGGTGCAAGTGGGCTGTTGTTGACCAGACCGGAAAGCTGCTAGAGGTGGGTGTTGTTTATCCAACACCTCCACAGAAAAAGATACAAGAGGCAGAGCAGGTATTTACCCGTTTGATCAACCAATACAAGATCGATGTGATCGCCATAGGTAATGGCACAGCATCTCGAGAGACTGAGCAGTTTGTGGCTGATCTCATCCAAAAGCTTAATCAAACCGGGTTGGATTTGGCTTATGTGATTGTCAGTGAAGCAGGGGCAAGTGTTTATTCCGCGTCCAAGCTGGCTATCAAGGAGTTTCCTGACCTCGATGTTTCCCAGCGCAGTGCAGTCTCTATTGCACGCCGCCTGCAGGATCCCCTGGCAGAACTGGTGAAAATCGAACCGAAGGCAATCGGTGTAGGACAGTACCAGCATGATGTTCCCGCAAAGCAGCTTAATGATAGTTTGGCCAAAGTGGTGGAGTCAGCGGTGAACTATGTGGGGGTTGATCTCAACACAGCCTCTGCACCACTGCTCAGCTATATTTCAGGGATTAATGCAAAAGTTGCAGAAAATATTGTGCACTACCGTGAAGAGAATGGCGCATTTAAAAATAGGAAACAGTTGGCTGATGTGCCGCGCCTGGGGCCAAAGGCCTTTGAGCAGTGTGCCGGATTCCTGCGGATCAGTGATGGGGACAACCTGTTGGACTCCACTCCCATCCATCCCGAGTCCTATGATTTGACTTATAAACTGCTGGATCTGCTGCAGGTTGGCCTTGATGAGGTAGGGTCAGGTGATTTGCGCGGCAGACTGTCGCAGCTGGATGTCGAACAGACCGCGGAAAAACTAGAGGCCGGTGTGCCCACACTGAGGGATATTATCGAAGCTTTGCTGCGTCCGGGGCGGGACCCCAGGGAAGACCTCCCTAAGCCTGTTTTCAGGACAGATGTGCTCAGTATTGAGGATCTGCAGCCTGGTATGCAGTTAAAGGGAGTTGTGCGCAATGTGGTGGATTTTGGAGCATTCGTAGATATTGGTGTCAAAAACGACGGACTCGTGCATATTTCCGAATTGAGTGAAAAATACATCAGAAATCCGCTGGATGTGGTTGCTGTGGGTGATGTGGTCACGGTCAATGTGCTCTCTATTGATGCAGAAAAGGGCAGAATAGCCTTGTCAATGAAGGGTGTTGAGCAAGAGATTTAGAGGTCGGTGCCAGGCTTGCTTTATTGCTTTAAGCTTTGTTATCGGAAGGCTTATCCCTGCGCTTGCAGGGATAAGCCTTCTGATCCACTGTGATCGATCAGTAGAACCGTACCGGCGCGCGGAGGAAGGACGAAATCAAGAACCGTCTGTGCGGTGGTGGCAAACGAAACGTCCCCTTGCCACACCCGCGTGTCCTGAGGTTTCTGAATTGGAGAGGATACTGGTTGTTAAAGCTATTTAGATTATTAAAACCTTATATTCCAGCTGTAGCAGCTGTTTTTTTTCTTACTTTTTTTCAGGTGATTTCAGAGCTATATCTGCCTACTTTGATGTCAGATATAATTGATAACGGTATAGTTAATGCAGATACCGGCTATATCTTAACAGTGGGTGGACGCATGCTGGCTATCGCTGTTTTGGGCACAGTTTGTGCAGGCTGTGCCAGTTTGTTGACTTCAAGAACTGCTGCAGGATTCGGTAAAATTCTCCGCAATGGGGTTTTTGTCAGGGTGGAGAGTTTTTCCCTGCAGGAGTTTGAAAGGTTTGGCACAGCATCACTTATCACCAGAACCACCAATGATATCATGCAGATGCAGCAGGTTGTAATTATGATGATGCGCCTGATGCTGCGGGCGCCGATGATGTGTATCGGCGGGATTATCATGGCAGTATCCAAGGACCCGGTGCTGTCACTGGTTATTTTCTTTGCAATTCCGCTGCTGGTGCTTGTGATTACGGCTGTTACCAGAAAGGGTATGCCTCTTTTTAGAGCGATGCAGCTTAAACTGGATGGATTGAATCGGGTTTTGCGGGAAAGATTGACCGGCATCAGGGTGATACGGGCTTTTAACCGCACCGATTATGAAAATAAGCGGTTTAATGGGGCAAACCTTGATTTAACAAAGACCGCAGAGAGGGTCAACAAACTCATGGCTGTTTTGATGCCGGTGATGATGCTTATTTTAAACTATACAATTATCGCTATTATCTGGTTTGGCAGTATGCGGATTGATCAAGGTTATATGCAGGTGGGGGATCTGATGGCATTTATTCAGTATGTGGGGCATATCATGTTTTCCATGCTGATGCTGTCTATGATATTTGTCATCATCCCCCGTGCTTCTGTTTCTGCAGCAAGGATCAATGAAGTGCTGGAAACTGAAAGCAGGATTGAGGAACTTCTTTATTCTGATAGTACAGCTAGCACCGGAGCCGCAGGCACAGGTGAAGCTGCTGGTACAGGTTTTAGCGCTGCGGCAGGTGCAGCCGGTAAAGACTCTACCGCCACGGCAGGTGCTGCTGCTTGCACTGGCCCTACCGCTGCAGCGAGTGAAGCAGCTGCTGATACCGGCTCTACTGCCACAGCACTTAAAGCCGCTGGTTCCGGCTCTACCGCCACAACGGATGGTACTGCTGCTGTTATCACTGGTACAGGTTCTGACAACAGCGCGGAGACAGGTGACAGTCCTAGTATTCATAGTGTGAGCAGTTCTGCTGCCGGTTCCAGCCATTCAAACAGAACAGATGGTGAGCACATCACCGGTACTGCTATCACTGGCCATGCCCCTGCAGGTGAGGATGTCGATGGCAGCAGTGATAATGGCGCAGGTGCGGACGATAGTAAATCCGGTGCCAGTACCAGTATTGATGTGAGTGCTAGTGCTTGCACTGCTACTGACACAGACATTTTTGACAAATCCGCTGGGGCTGAGACTGACCTTGCCAGCGTATCTGTGAAAACCGATATCTGCCCTGGGTCCGCTGACACCCTTGACAAAAAGGGTTATGTCCAGTTTGAAAATGTGACCTTCAGCTACCCCGGAGCAGAAAGACCAGCTGTCAGCGGAGTTTCATTTTGTGCAAAACCCGGCGAAGTTACTGCTGTGATTGGCGGTACCGGATCGGGAAAATCCACCCTTTTAAAACTTATTCTGCGTTTTTATGATGTGGACAGCGGCAGAATTTTAGTCGATAACAAAGATATCAGGGAGCTGCCCCTTCAGGTGCTGCGGGCAAAAATCGGTTATGTTCCCCAGAAGTCTGTTCTCTTTACAGGAACAATTGCCGATAATCTCAGATATGGGAAAGATGATGCCTCAGAGGAGGAACTAAAAATTGCGGTGGAAATTGCTCAAGCAGGTGAATTTGTTTCAAACCTGGCAGATGGTATGGATTCACTTATTGAACAGGGTGGCATCAATGTTTCCGGTGGACAAAAACAGCGGCTTTCCATCGCGCGGGCATTGATTAGAAAGCCTCAAATCTATATATTTGACGACTGTTTTTCAGCACTGGATTTTAAAACAGATGCCAGGCTGAGGAAGGCTCTTAAAAGTGAAACATCCAATTCAACCATGATAATTGTTGCGCAAAGGGTCAGCACGGTGATCGATGCTGACCAGATCATAGTTTTGGATCAGGGGAAAGTTGTGGGGATCGGCAGACATAGAGAACTGTTAGACAGCTGCAGGGTCTACCGGGAGATTGTGTCATCACAGATGTTGCTGGAGGAATTAGCATGACAGATAGGAAGAGCGGTAGCAGGCCAGCAGGGAGACGTATGCATATGGGAAGACCCAGCGGTGGTATGCATGGTATGAGGCACGCCCCAGCTAAGGTCAAAGATTTCAAAGGCACAGTAAAAAGGCTGCTCACTTATTTAAAACCTTATCAACTGCAGTTTATTGTGGTTATTATTCTGGCTGGCCTCAGTACGGTTTTTAATATTGTCAGCCCGAAAATCATGGGGCAGGCCACAACCAAGCTGTTTGAAGGGATGATGCAAAAACTGCAGGGTGTGCCTGGTGCTGGTGTGGATTTCGGGTTTATTAAGTACATTCTGGTTACTCTGGGTGCGCTTTATCTGATCAGCGCGGTATTTAACTATTTGCAGCAGTTTGTGATGGCTGGTGTTGCCCAGAAGATAGTTTATGATATGCGCAGTGACATCAATGATAAACTCTCCCGTTTGCCCTTGAAATATTTTGATGCTCATGCCCATGGTGAGGTCTTGAGCCGTGTGACCAATGATGTGGATAATATCAGCAGTACACTACAGCAGAGCATCACTCAATTGGTTACAGCTGCAGTGACACTGATCGGTATAGTTGTCATGATGCTGACTATCAGTCCGTTAATGACTCTCCTGGTATGTCTGGTCATTTTGCCGCTTTCTTTTATGGTCACCAAGTTTATCACCAAGCGTTCGCAGAAGTTTTTTGTCGGGCAGCAGGCAGTGCTCGGTGAACTGAACGGGCATGTGGAGGAGATGTACGGCGGCCATGTGATCGTCAAAGCATTTGGGCGGGAGAAGCAGTCGATCGATGAATTCAATGAAATCAATGAAAGGCTTTATGAAACCGGGTGGAAGGCACAGTTTTTGTCAGGTTTGATTATGCCTTTGATGCATCTCATCAACAACCTAGGGTATGTGCTTGTTTGTGTTGTAGGGGGCATTTTTGTGATGAGAAGGGCCATCGAGATCGGTGATGTGCAGGCATTTATGCAGTACTCCAATCAGTTTACACATCCCATCTCCCAGACCGCCAGTATAGCAAACATTTTTCAGTCAATAGCTGCATCTGCAGAGCGGGTGTTTGAGATCCTTGATGAGCCAGAGGAGATTCCAGATAATACTGATGCCAGGGTGATAGAGTTCCCCAGGGGGGATGTCCAATTCCAAAATGTTAAATTCAGCTATCAAAAGGATGTTCCTTTAATAGAGGATATGAATATTGATGTGAAAAAAGGGCAGACAATCGCTGTGGTAGGGCCGACCGGTGCAGGAAAGACCACTTTGGTTAATCTGCTGATGCGTTTCTATGAAATTGATGGTGGGAAAATAACCATTGATGGTGTTGATATCAAAGATGTCAAGCGGGGCAATCTGCGCAGTATTTTCGGGATGGTGCTGCAGGATACATGGCTTTTCAATGGCACTATTAGGGAGAATATAGCGTACGGCAGTGAGGGTGCCACCCTGGATGATGTTATTGAGGCGGCAAAAGCTGCCCATGCGGATCACTTTATCATGACCCTTCCAGATGGGTATGACACTGTGATCAATGAAGATGCCTCCAATATCTCGCAGGGGCAGAAGCAACTGCTGACTATAGCTCGGGCGATCCTTGCGGACCCGGCAATTCTGATCCTTGATGAGGCTACAAGTAATGTGGATTCAAGGACTGAGTGGCTCATCCAGAAGGCAATGACCGGACTGATGGAAGGGAGAACCAGTTTTGTGATCGCTCACAGGCTGTCGACCATTCGTGACGCGGATCTGATCCTGGTGATGAACGAGGGCAGTGTTATTGAAAAAGGCAGCCATAATGAGCTGCTGGCAAAGGGCGGGTTTTACGCTGACCTTTACAACAGCCAATTTACAGGAGCAGCGGTATAGCACCGCACGCGGGGACGGTTCTCCCGCGTGATTTCCGGAGTAACAACCTTTTAAGATCGCTACGCCAGCAGGGATAAACACGCGCGGCACTGCGCTGATCGGTCGCTGGAACTGTCAGGTGGTAATGAAGTTTAAACAATAAAGCAAGCCCATTTAGTGGTTAGTGGTTGGT
>CAZZEY010000003.1:0-4244 GCA_964653445.1 uncultured Syntrophaceticus sp.
GTTCCGGAAGTTGCGGTTGATTTCAAAAACCTGTTCAAAACCACCCACCAAAAGCCTTTTAAGATATAATTCTGGTGCAATACGCAGATAAAGATCGATATCTAAAGCATTATGGTGAGTGATAAAGGGGCGTGCTGCAGCACCTCCGGCCACCGGCTGCATCATCGGGGTTTCAACCTCATAAAAACCGCGCTCCTCAAGAAAATGCCGCATAGCTCTGATAATCTCAATCCTTTTCAAAAAAACATCCTTGACCTCAGGATTGACAATCAGATCCAGATAGCGCTGACGATAGCGCAGATCCACATCTTTTAGCCCATGCCACTTTTCTGGGAGAGGGCGCACTGATTTAGAAAGAACTTCGAACTTTTTGACAGCTACTGTGATTTCACCTTTTTTTGTGCGGAATACTGTCCCTTTGACACCGATAATATCTCCAACATCCAATAACTTGTACAGCTCATAGGCTTCAGCACCCATATCATTCAACCTGGCATATAACTGAATCTTTCCCGAAAAGTCCTGCAGATCGGCAAAACCAGCTTTGCCATGGCCTCTTTTTGCCATCAGACGACCTGCGATAATAACATCCTGACCGTCATTAGCGGGATAGTCAGCATTAATTTCGGCAGCATGATGCAAAACCTCAAATCTTTTACCAAATGGATCGATCCCATTAGACCGCAGCTCATTTATCTTTTGCAGTCGCACATTAATTAAATCTGGTGTATCTTCCTTGTTACTACCAGGCATAAAAAAATTCCTCCTATTATTATTCCGCTGTGAGGATCTGACATCCCAAATTTTGAGTTGTTCCCAGTAGTTAATGTTTAATATTTAGAATAACATATTTAAGAGTTCCTGCAGGCACTTTGACCTCAATTTGTTCTCCAACCTTTTTCCCCAACAGAGCTTTCCCCACAGGTGATTTGTTGGAAATCTTACTGTTATCTGGATCAGCTTCCGCGCTACCTACAATAGTGTACTTTATTTCATCGCCAGTGTTCTGGTCCCTTAAAAGAACTGTCGACCCAACCGCGACCGTATCAGGAGGCACATCACTTGTATCTATAAGCCGAGCATGCCGCAGCATTTTTTCCAGAGTGATAATTCTTCCCTCGATAAAAGCCTGTTCGTTCTTTGCCTCCTCATATTCAGAGTTCTCAGAGATATCACCAAAATCGATGGCGGTGCGTATGCGTTCGGCAACCTCCCTGCGTTTAACAGATTTTAAAAGATGTAGCTCATCTTCCAACTTTTTTATCCCGTCCCCTGTCAAAAGAACCTCTTTTTCTGGCAATGCTATCTCTCCCTTAATTAAAAAATTTACTTTAATTATTATGACCCTTACAAATTTTTTATTCGGTCATAAAACAACTTACTAAGCACATCCAAAACGGGCAGTATCTCCTCCCTTAAACCAAAAAGGTGACAATAACGCCCTATTGGTGTTTTGTCTACCTAGAAAAATAAGTCCAGCCGAGCTGGACGGGATAAACGGCTAGTGCTTATTTTGCTACTGTAATTTGTAGCTATTATAGAAATCCAGTCTTTATTTGTCAAGACTTACCCCGAAAAGATTTCGCATGTCTTTTCACCCTCTCCAAATCTTCGGGAGTGAGCGCACGCTCGAAACTGCGCATTCCTGCCAGTTTGAAACCGTGTTTTCTACCCAAACGGGCAATTTCTTTGACCTGGGAAACGGTTAAATCCCGCCCCAGAGAGTAACTTTCTATACGCCCTTCTAAAGCCAGGATCATTGTTTCAGCCATACAGGCATAAGAAGTTTTGGGGGGAAAACCAAAATTAAAATTAAACTCTACATCCCCGGGAACTTCTACAACTCCACCTTCAATAACCAGCACATCTGGGCGTTCACTAGCCACCTTTACAGAAACATCTCGTGGTCGTGCAACATCACATACAACAGCTCCCGGCTTCAAATCCTGGGGCTCGATCAGTGTATTAACAGAAGATGTCACAGTCACCACAATATCTGCACTGCGCAGAGCTTCTTTAGTATTGGTTGTGATACGAACAGCTACCCCACTATCATGCAGAATATCATAAGCTAAACGCTCTAATTGTGAATGCTTCAGTGCTGCCAGTGTCAAACTGCCCGCATCTGCAGCCAGAATCTTAGCGCAGACACTGCCGATGGACCCGGTCGCGCCTAGAACCACCACCTCGGCGCTCTTGATATCAACTCCCATATATTCCGCAGCTCTCCTGGTTCCTTCCAGAGCCATGGCAACAGTATAACTGTTCCCAGAGGTAACAGCGATACCCAAATTCCTGGCCACTGAAACACCGGCGTCCCCCACAACAGATGTCATTGCCCCCAATCCCACAATATCAGCTCCCAATTTTTCAGCCACTTTTCCTGCTTCAATAATCCGGCCTAGAACATATTCCTCAGGGAGTTCAAGCATCAAACGGGAGGTCAAAGGGCAGACAATAAACCAACCTTCAGTTTCAGCATATGGGGATACCACCCCTGTGATTTCCGAAGCTTTGTAGGAGGGAAACCGCTTCACAATTCCCTCTGCAATCCTACCCGGCACAAATTTTAATATTTTAATATTCTTTGTGATATATTCTAAATCAATAGGGTGTATGATAAATGCAAATTTATTCATCTTCAATTACTCCTTAATCTTTATACTACAATCGCTAAAACCCCTTTTACCAAACCCATTAGTTCACGCCTACTCCCTGCTCATGCTGCAGGTAAACAATACGGGGCTTAAACTGCAGTTGATCCAGAAGGCTGCTGTAATCCTCAGGCTTAACCTCATCCACCTTTTTCCCCAGAAGACTGATCAAAACACCTTCCATAACATTGGTACCAAAAGAACGCCCCTTCATTTCAGGTGTTGTGGTTACCAAAACCTTTACCTCTCTCTCCTTTAGCAGTTCAAGGTCATCTTTGGTAACCGTATTGGTGATGATAATCTTACCCGGAAGTTCTGGAGGCATATATTTTCTGATAAAATGAAAATCTCCGGTGATAATATCGTTATTTTGATAATAGTAATCATATTTTGTGGTCACTGTCTCCTGCTTCTTACCGGTTGGGTATAAATATTTGAAAGGGAGTTGGCTCAAAACAGGAAGCAGAGTATAGGCTATTAACTGAAGAGTTGATAGTTTATGGATGGGAATAGGAATCCCCATGGCAAAAATCAGGTCTCCATATGTGGTCTTACAACCCGCGTTCCAAAGAGCCTCAGCAATGCCAAAGCGATCCACCCCAGATACCACCAGTGCAGACTTGCCCTTAAAATTCCATCCCAATTCCTGCTGGAGGTATTCAATAACCCTTCTCTCCAGAGTGTTTTTTAAACCACTGCCATCAACAATCGGGGTCTTTTCTGCTGCTGCAGCGATCTTTTTGGCTTCCCTGAGTGCATAACGCCTGTTACCGGCCACCAGATAGAGATCGATCCCACCCATACCGAAGGCATCGACCCTGCCATCAAGCTCACGAATCATCTGAATCGCCCGCTCCATATTCCCATCAGTACCGGTCCGTTCGATAACAAATTTTTCTCCCAAAAATTCGGCTTCTACTTTATGATCACGCTTAGAAGAACCCAGACTCACACTCACTACCCTTTTCATAAACAATCCTCACTTTCACATGAATAAAAATAGCGGTTGTTCAGCGTTTTTGGGCTGAAATGATTAATTCTCGCAAATGCTCAGGTTCCACATATTTATCCTCTTTAAGTGGTGATTCCCCAAGCTCGATCCCTAATACCTCCTTATCTAAAAGAGCTGCACACCAGTTGATACGCTGCCTTGACCCAATTAAAATTACCACATCATAAGTCCTGATCTTAGACACCAAACTCATTATTTCATTGAACAATTCAAGCCCTGACTTCTCCTTTACAAAACGCCATCGTTCATCATTGGTCATAATCAGCCTGAAATCAACACCCAATTCATCCAGGAGAGAAAATATTTCCTTTTTATTCTTCAAAGGAAAACCGACCACAGCTATGCTTGCCCCTCTGCGCACAGCACCCAAACTCTCCAAGCGGGAGACAAAACTCCGGTCAACACCACAGCGCTCTGCAACCTCCTGCTGAGAAATTCCTTGACTGCGCAGTGAGATTATCTGGGCAATCAACCGGTTAAGCTTTTCCATACTGATGAGTTTATCACCAATCCGATAGAAATCGTTCATCCCAAACATCCTTGTGCACATTTTTGTGAACATTATTTTAACAGATCAG
>CAZZEY010000003.1:4344-8555 GCA_964653445.1 uncultured Syntrophaceticus sp.
AACTGGCACAAGTTTTGCTTATTATAAACTGTGCTTAGTAGTTTGTGAAAAAATGCACATTAGGAGGTGAAAATGTAGTTATGGCCCTGTCTGCAGAACAAATCAACAACTTAGAGCAAAGTAAAAAACAGAAAAATATCATTGAAACACCTGTAGCAGAAGAGTCCAGGGATGCCGCATCTGATAACCAGGTAGTACATCTTGAATTCCCCTACGATGATCTAGAACTGCTCTACAAATACACGCTTAAAAAAATGGGGATCAAAAATCCATTTAAATAATCAGATTACATTATGCTCATAAACCCACCTTCACTGTTCTTAGGTTGTCTGTACCGATCATAAATCTACCGCTTTTTCGGAATAAGATAACGACTTTTCGATAAGCGTCCGAATTATCGGCACCACACTGAATTTTAGAATTCAGCACCTTCCCTATAGCTGTTGTTTAACTTAAGCCAAATACAATTACCGCTACAGATTGTGAATTTTTTAACAAGAGCTCGGGGAGGCGGACAGTGTAAAGTGGAACAAAACTATATATCAACTATTTCAATACAAAGATATGGTAACAGTTTAAACACCCAGGGCCAATGGAGTGTTAGTATCTCAAAATTTTACCGACAGCATAGAAAGGAGGTTTTTCAATGGAAAAAATACAAACTATCTGCCCATACTGCGGTACCGGCTGTGGTCTCTACCTATTAGTGGAGAATGGCCGTATTACCAGTGTGGAACCGGACAAACTCCATCCTGTAAATGAAGGAGAACTATGTCTGAAAGGTTATTATGGTTTTGATCACATCACCTCAAAGGATCGCCTGACAAATCCGCTGATCAAAAAAGACGGCAGATTTGCACAGGCCACCTGGGAGGAGGCATTAAATTATACTGCGGCCAGACTCACTGAACTTAAAAATAATTTTGGGTCCGATTCTTTCGCTCTTTTTTCCTCTGCTCGGGCAACCAATGAAGAGAACTATACAGCTCAGAAATTTGCGCGGGCAGTAATGAGTACCAATAATGTGGACCACTGTGCCCGTCTCTGACACTCCCCCACTGTCGCCGGTCTGGCGATGACACTGGGTGGAGGGGCGATGACAAACTCTATACCGGAGATCGGAACCGAATCAGACTGCATATTTATCATCGGCTCTAATACAGCCGAATGCCATCCTCTTATTGCTCGTCAGGTAATCAAAGCCAAAGAGCGTGGCGCAAAGATCATTACTGCTGATCCACGCAGAACAGAAATGGCAAATAAAGCTGATATTTGGCTGCGTGTGCCTCCAGGTTGCAACATCCCTCTGATCAATGGGATGATCAATGTCATTATAGAAGAAAAACGACAAGCAGATCAGTTTATAGAAAAACACACTGAGGGCTTCAGCGAAATGGCAAAAGCAGCAGCAGAGTGGACACCTACCCGAGTAGAAGAAGTAACCGGAATTCCGGCTAGAGATCTCAGGAAGGCAGCTCACCTGTACTCGGAAAGTAAGGCATCAGTAATCTTATACTGTATGGGAGTAACACAGTTCAGCTTCGGGGTCGGTACAGTAGTAAGTCTATCCAATTTGGCAGCGATAACAGGAAATCTGGGCAGGCCGGGAACAGGGGTCGATCCCTTAAGAGGGCAAAATAATGTGCAGGGTGCCTGTGATATGGGCTGTCTCCCCAATGTATTTCCAGGTTACTTAAGTGTTAGCAGTGCAGAGATCCGCGCTCGTTTTGAAAAGGAATGGGAGGTAGAACTCCCTGCAGCGGCAGGGCTGAAAATCACACAGGTGCCAGATGCCATTATTGAAGGTGATATACGGTCACTCTACATCTTTGGTGAAAACCCTGTTTTAAGTGACCCTAACAACAGCCACTTCCTAAAAGCCGTAAATAAACTTGATTTCCTGGTGGTTCAGGATATTTTCCTCACAGAAACAGCACGCTTTGCTGATGTGGTCCTTCCTGCAGCCTGCTGGGGAGAAAAGATGGGCACCTTCAGCAGTACGGAACGCCGTGTGCAGATGGTTCGAAAGGCGGTAGAGCCTCCTGGTGAAGCTAAACAGGACTGGTGGATTTTTAAGGAACTCGCCAAGCGTATGGGGTATTATTGCCTAGACTACCAGGGCCCCCAGGATATATGGGATGAGGTTCGCCGTCTTGTCCCAGATAAATTTGGGGGTATCAACTATGATCGCCTCAGGACACAAAAGGGGATTCACTGGCCCTGCCCGGCCGAAGATCACCCTGGCACACCCATTCTCTACCAGGGAGGGAAATTCACCACCCCCTCTGGAAAAGCCCAACTCCACCAGGTGGTCTTTGACCCTGTACATATTTCAGAAGAACTGGCCTCTGCCTTTCCTAATGCTATCAAAGGAAATATCAAAGAACTGCCGAATCAGGATTACCCCTTTACACTGACTACCGGGAGAAAGGTATACCACTATCACACCGGGACCATGACCCGCAGATCAGAAACACTGAATACTGTAGGCCCCCAACAGCTAATTGAAATCAACCCTGATGATGCCCAAAGTCTGCAGATACAAGATGGGGATTATTTGAAAATCAGCTCTAAACGCGGGTATATTGCTGCTAAAGTCTGGGTGACCAAACGTGTACCTAAAAAAACTGTTTTTACTACCTTCCACTTTTGGGAAGCCAATATTAATGAACTTACCAATGGAGAAACAGATCCTGCTGCTGGGATACCAGAATATAAAGTTTGTGCTGTGAGACTTGAAAAGATCAGCACAGTTCAGGCGCAGAAGATTTGTCAAGAAAAACGGGAGAAGTACTGTGTTGAACTGATAGAGGAAGAAAAATGGAAAGGAGGAGATCATAAATGTCCAACACCTTTGTGATTGCCGATCCCGACCGCTGCCTGGGCTGCTATACCTGTGCTGCAGCCTGTACTGTAAATCACCGTAAAGAGGGGCTGCAGTCCTCACCACGGCTCTTCCTTACCTATTCCACAGCAGGAACCATGCCGGTGCAGTGTCATCACTGTGAAGATGCCCCCTGTGCCCAGATCTGCCCGGTAAAAGCGATCAGCATTCAGGATGGGATGGTTTTTCTAAACGAGGGGCAGTGCATCGGGTGTAAAATGTGTGCTTTTATCTGCCCCTTTGGAGCAATAACAATGAATGGCACAGCCCCCCCATCAATAAAAACACATCTGCCACTGAACAGCTTTATTGATTGGACTCCGGGGGTCAAGCCGATTGCCATCAAATGTGATCTGTGTTCCTTCAATCCCAATGGACCGGAGTGTGTGCGCGTCTGCCCCACAAAAGCCCTACAGGTGGTAGCTGAAAATGATCTAGGGAATCACAACAAACTCAAACGCCTCCAGGCTGTGGCTACTGTCTTAGCCATCAAGGAGGTGAGGTAACAGTGAATGCATACAATCTGTTCCTGCTTGCCATAAATGTCTACCTGGCTGGTGGACTGCTGACCCTGGCCTCTTACGGAAACAGCAAACTAGCTATTCGGATTAACGGATGGTTTGGGGTCATTGCTTCTGTTCTCGCATTTATTTCATCTATATTGGTACTAACCGGTCAACACTTTTCCTTAATAATGAATGGTCCATTTCCCTTTACCAAATTTGTTTTGGAAGCAGATGCACTATCCGGGTTTTTCGTGCTGGTGATCTCTCTCATTGCAGCAGCAGCATCCCTGTATTCTATCTCCTATTTAAAAGAATATGAAGACAAAAACCCTGGCCTCCTTGGATTTATCACCTGCATCTTCATCGTTTCCATGCTGCTAGTGGTCACCGCGGGAAACGCCTTCTACTTCCTGATATTTTGGGAGGTTATGACTCTATCTTCCTATTTTCTAGTAATCTATGACCGCAAACAAACCTCCCTTAAGGCAGGCTTTCTCTACTTCCTGGTAGCACATGCCGGTGCGTGTTTAATCATGGTTGCCTTTTTCATCTTTTTTGCTGCAGCCGGGAACTTTGATTTTTCGGCTTTTAGAGCAGCAGATCTGACACCTCATTTACGCACAATAATTTTTGTATTGGCTTTAATCGGTTTTGCTGCCAAAGCAGGAGCAGTGCCACTGCATTTTTGGCTGCCGGGGGCGCACTCCTCTGCTCCCTCCCATATCTCTGCCCTGCTTTCGGGAGTCATGATAAAAACAGCTGTTTATGGGATCATCAGGGTATCCTTTGACCTGCTCGGTCCGGGATCCCTGTGGTGGGGG
>CAZZEY010000003.1:8655-18562 GCA_964653445.1 uncultured Syntrophaceticus sp.
TGGGATCATCAGGGTATCCTTTGACCTGCTCGGTCCGGGATCCCTGTGGTGGGGGTTCACTGTACTGGCTTTGGGGGCTATTTCTGCATTTTTAGGAATATCCTACGCTCTAGCACAGCAGGACCTAAAAAGATTACTTGCTTTCAGCAGTGTGGAAAACATCGGTCTTATTCTCATGGGGGTGGGATTAGGCCTTTGTGGTTATGCACTGCACCAACCTGTGCTGGCTGTTGTGGGGTTGCTTAGTGCGCTCTACCATGTTATCAACCATGCATCCTTCAAAGGACTGCTATTTTTAGGGGCAGGCTCTGTACTATACTCCACCCACACCAGAAATATGGAAAAACTGGGTGGATTGGTACACCTGATGCCTGTTACCGCTGTCCTCTTTTTCACAGGCGCGATGTGCATCTCTGCACTCCCGCCTTTAAACGGCTTTGTCAGCGAATGGTTTATCTATCAGTCCCTGCTCAGCCTGGGGCTTAACGGGGGTTTTACCGGAAAACTGCTGGCACCTCTTTTTGCCGTTCTGCTGGCCATATCCGGAGCACTAACAGCCATGTGTTTTGTCAAAGCTTACGGGATCACCTTTACCGGACCCTGTCGCAGCAAAGAGGTAGAGCATTCAAGAGAGGTGCCCCTCTCCATGCTGGCAGGAAAAGCTCTGCTGGCTTTATCCTGTCTTTTGTTAGGGATCGGAGCACCTTTGATTACTCCTCGTCTCGCTGCTGTCAGTTCCAGCATAGTTGGGGGCGCGGTCAGTGTGAATGCTGGATTATCGATTTTCCCAGGCAGCACTGCCCAGGGTATCTTTTCTCCACCCCTAACAGCTTTACTTATACTGGGAACCTTACTGCTGCCGGTTCTGCTGGTCATATCTCGCAGCAGTCATTTACCAAGCCGGGTGGATCTTTCACCATGGGCTTGTGGTTACAGCTACAGCTCTGAAATGGCCTGTAACAGCAGATCCTTTGCCCAGCCGCTGCAGATCATCCTGCGGCCGATCTATCAGGCGCGTACTCTGCGCAGAGAGAAAAAGGGCTACTTTGCTGTGCGGGTTGGCCATCTGACACAGTATGATGACATCTGGAAGCGCTGTTTTGGCAGCCCTCTGGTAAGAGCCATTCAGAGTATTAGCAAAGGTCTTCAGTTACTGCACCTGGGTAATGTGCGCCTCTACTGCAGTTATATCATCCTGGTGCTGGTGGTTTTACTTACACTGATCAGCCTTTAAGGGAGGTGATGGGTATGTTTAGTACAAAACTCTTATTTATAGGACTGCTGCAGGGGCTTTTAATCTTTGCCCTGGCACCCTTTTTTGCGGGACTCGCCAGAGTTCTAAGAGCAAAGATGCATTCTCGTACAGGCCCTCCTATCTGGCAGTACTACTTTGATCTCTGGAAACTGCTCAAAAGGCAGGATGTGGTCCCTGCTACAGCGAGCTGGATCTACAAATATACTCCCTATTTTGTCATCGCCTGCAGCTTCCTGTTGGCTATGATCATTCCTATGTGGACACAGTATTCCCCATTGGGTTATGCCGGTGATCTTCTGGTAGTGATCTATTTGCTGGCTGTGATCCGGTTCTTGACATCAACAGCTGGGATAGATTCTGGAAGCAGTTACTCTGGACTAGGGTCCATCAGGGAACTGGCCATTTCTGTCCTTGTAGAGCCTTCTATTATCCTGGTGCTGTTTATCATGGCCCTGTTTGCCGGTTCCACCAATTTGAGCACAATCAGCCAGCTGGTTGCCTCAGGAGAGATTTCTTATGCTTCCCCGGCGATCTGGCTGGGAATGGCGGCTTTTGCAGTTGCTGCCTTTATGGAAATGGGCAAACTGCCCTTTGACCTGGCAGAAGCGGAACAAGAACTGCAGGAGGGGCCTCTAACTGAATACTCGGGGCACCGCCTGTCTCTTCAGAAGTGGGGCATTTTTATGAAACAGACTGTTGTGGCTTCCCTGTTCCTGGCTGTTTTCTTTCCTTTTGGGAGTGCCTCAGTTCTTACACTACATGGTGTTCTGCTTGGGGTAATCATCTTCATGCTCAAGTTAACTTTCTGCTATTTTATTGCAGCTGTAATAGAAAACTCTATGGCCAGGCTGACCATCTACCAGGCTCCCCAGATCACCTGGGTGGCCCTTGGTATAGCAGTGCTGTCCTTTGTGTTTTTCCTGGTTGAGATCTAAGGAGGTGAATCTCTTTGACAGGAGTAAATCTTGTTAACACCCTTGCTGTACTGCTGATCATCACTTCTTTACTGGTTGTAGAAAGCAGAAAGCCACAGCTTTCAGCCAAACTTTACAGCCTCCAGTCATTAGTACTGGTACTGATATTCCTTTCGCTGGCTGTTTTTATGGACGCTGCACCTCTATACATCTGGGCTGTTACCTCTCTGCTGACCAAAGTCATCCTGGTACCCTGGATTTTGATGCGGACACTGCGCAGGGTTGGAGACACTGAGGAGGCGGGGACTTTGCTCAGCCCTGCAGCAACACTGGTCATAGCTGCCATCTTTGTAGGGCTTTCCTTTTTCATTGTGACACCATTCCACACAGAAGCGATTATCAAACTTAAACCAGCACTCGCTGTCTCTATCGCCCATTTTCTTCTGGGACTGCTCTGCATCCTTACCAGGAGGAATGCAGTCAAGCAGATCCTAGGCTATTGTCTGATGGAAAACGGGTCACACCTGACCCTGGCCTTTATGGCTTATAACGCTCCAGAGACTGTAGAAATCGGGATCATAACCGACGCAATTTTCGCTGTCCTGATTATGTGTGTAATTACAAAGGGTTTGTTCCGGGTTACAGGCACCCTGGACACAGATAAACTGACTTCCTTAAAAGGATAGTACAGCCATACACTGTTACCGATTGAATCGATTATGGTTCAAACATCTATTTTAGGAGGTGATCAAATGGCAGATATTTTAATATGGCTGTTAGTTGTGCCTTTGGTTGTTTCACTGACTGTTTTCATTCTTCGGGCAGCCGGGTTGAGAAACAGACCTTTTCTAGAGATACTGCACCTGATAGGGCTTACCTTGATTCTTGCTATGGCTGTAGGTGCCGCGTCACTGGCTTTTACAAAAGGATCACTTTCTGCACTGGCAGAGTGGTTTTACGCTGACCAACTGACAGCTGTCTTCCTTTTGGTTATTGGGGTTATGGGGTTTTTAAATGGACTTTACGCCATCGGGTATTTGAGATATGACCTAGAAAAAGGTGAAGTGGGTGTAGAGAATTTAAGCACCTTTTACGGCTTTTTCCACCTCTTTCTATTTACTATGCTCTTTACAGTGCTTTCTAATAATATTGCTCTGATGTGGGTAGGTATTGAAGCGACAACACTGGGTTCTGTCTTCCTGGTGGGACTCTATGGCAAAAAAACATCACTTGAAGCCGCCTGGAAGTACATTCTCATCTGCAGTGTGGGAATAGCCTTTGCCTTATATGGAACAATTCTCTTTTATGCGGGTTCGTTTAATATCTTACATAATGCTCACAATTCTATGCTCTGGACAGAGGTTGTCAAAGCTGCCGGAGCCCTGGATCCTCAGGTGGTTAAACTGGCCTTTGTCTTCATCCTGATTGGTTTCGGAACCAAAGCAGGGCTCTTTCCTGTACATACCTGGCTGCCTGATGCCCACAGTGAGGCACCCAGTCCGGTGAGTTCACTGCTCTCTGGTGTGCTCCTCAAATGTGCTCTCTTTATCATCATCAGATACTACATGATCACAGCAAAGTGCCTGGGTGCAGGTTTCCCCCGGCTGCTTCTGCTGGTTTTCGGGGTACTCTCTATCGCTTGTGCAGCCTTCTTGATCTTTGCCCAAAAAGACATTAAAAGGATGTTCGCTTACAGCAGTATTGAAAACATCGGCATCATCACTACCGGTTTAGGAATCGGCGGGCCATTAGGGGTTTTTGCCGCCCTTCTTCACACCATCAACCACAGTATTACCAAATCACTGCTCTTCTGCACATCTGGAAATATACTGATCAAATACAACACCAGAGATATAGGAAAAATTAAAGGGCTCTGGAAAACAGCCCCGATAACAGCGGTCCTGCTGGGCGGTGGTGTTCTGGGGATTGCCGGATGCCCACCTCTCAACATCTTTATCAGCAAACTGCTGACCATCAGCGCTGGAATCAAAGGGGGTCACCTCTGGCTGATGCTTTTCTGCCTCGCCCTGCTGGTTGTTGTTTTTGCCGCTTTTCTCCGCCTTATTGGGAATACCTTTTTCGGAGAACCCCCTGAAGGTGTGAACAAAGGGGATGTTAACTGGCTGACACTGCTGCCATTGGTGATCTTATTCACTCTGATGGTGGGGCTAGGGGTGTATATCCCAGAACCGCTTTATCAGCTGCTGCAGGGGGCTACAGCCCTTATCAACGGGATATAAACTATGAAAGGAGGTAACTGCAGTGATTCCAGAGGAAACAAAAACTAAAGGCAAACAAAAAGTAAATTCCTTACGAGCTAAATTTGGTGCCGCGGTTCTCGATGAGTCCTGGCAGACACCAGATCAGGTCACCCTGACCGTTGACCGGGGGCATCTGCCAGATATCGTGGCTGACGCCTACTACCGATTGGGGGGCTGGCTTTCATCTGTTGTTGGAAATGATGAACGTCCCATTAATGGTTCCCTTGCACTTTATTATGTGCTCTCCATAGAGCACGAGGATCCACAGGAAAACTTCTGGCTGACCATTAAAACTTTTATACCCCCTGAGGACCCGGAATTCCCTTCAGTAACACCACTGGTTCCGGCTGCTGCCTGGTATGAACGAGATGCGCGGGATCTTTTCGGCATCCACCCGGTTGGCCATCCAGATCCACGCCGGTTGGTACTACCTGATGACTGGCCTGAAGATCTGTACCCATTAAGGAAAGATACAATGGACTACCGTTTCCGCCCAGAGCCTACTGCTGACAAAGACAGCTATGACTTCATCAATGTTGAGGGTGAGGGGATTCTCCAGGTACCACTTGGCCCCCTGCATATAACCGCTGATGAGCCTGGACACTTCCGCCTCTTTGTGGATGGTGAAACCATTATAGATGCCGATTACCGCCTCTTTTACTGCCACCGCGGTATGGAGAAACTGGCGGAAAACCGCATGGACTATGAGCAAATACACTTTTTAGCAGAGCGCATCTGCGGGATTTGTGGTTTTGCTCACTCTATCGCCTATACCATGGCAGTTGAAAAAAGTATCGGGTTAGAAATCCCAGAGCGGGCGAAATATATAAGAACTATTTTTCTGGAGGTGGAGCGGCTGCACAGCCACCTGCTCAATTTGGGGTTAGCCTGCCACTTCACCGGGTTTGACAGTGGATTCATGCAGTTTTTCCGAGTGCGGGAAAAAGCCATGTTCATGGCTGAGATTCTTACCGGTGCTCGCAAAACCTATGGAGCAAACCTGATCGGTGGTGTGCGGCGGGATATTTTAGATGATGAGCGCAAACAGGTCTTAGCCCTGCTAGATGAATGCCGCCAGGAAACAGAAGACATGATCGGTATTCTCCTCAGTACACCGAACTTACATAAACGAACAGCTGGAGTGGGGCTCCTCGATCCCAAAGTGGCTAGAGACTTTTCTCCGGTGGGACCAAATGTAAGGGGATCAGGTATTAAACGAGATATTAGAAGGGACCACCCCTATTTGGCATATGAGAAGGCTCCTTTTCAAGTTATCACCGAGCATGGTAATGATGTCTTTTCCCGGGTCTTGGTTCGGGCTAAAGAGGTCAATGAGATCTTCAATATCATCGAATACTGCCTGGATGAAATGCCAGACGGCCCTGTACTGGTAGAGGGTTTCTCCTACAAACCACATCATTTTGCTTTGGGATATGTGGAGGCACCACGAGGAGAAAATATCCACTGGCTGATGACCATGAACAACCAGAAGCCATACAGGTGGCGTCCCAGGGCCTCCAGCTACAACAACTGGCCGGCAGTCCGGTTTATGTTACGGGGGAATACCGTCTCAGATGCCCCTTTGATCGTAGCATCTATTGATCCCTGCTACTCCTGCACCGAAAGAGTGACAATAGTGGATATCAAAAAACGCAAAACCAAAATCGTCCCTTACAAGGAGCTTGACAGCTACTGTGACTGATCAACATTTCTACTGATCGGTCCCAGAAAGTTTATAAAAAGGAGGTTGGAAAAATGCTCAGTCTTTTGAAAAAAATACTCCAAGTAGGGGAAGCCACAGTTAAATATCCCTTTGCACCGGCAGAACTTGCCCCAGGGGTACGGGGAAAACCTGTTTACAATTATTCTCTCTGCATTGCCTGTGGCGCCTGTGCCAACGCCTGCCCGGCTAATGCCATTACTATAACAAACGATATGGAGCAGGGTAAAAGAAATTGGGAAATATTTTTCGGCAGGTGCATCTTCTGTGGACGCTGTGAAGAGGTCTGCCCTACCAGAGCGCTTACACTAACCAATGATTTTGAACTAGCAGCAGCAAAAAGGGATGATTTGGTCACCACTGCGGAATTTGACCTGTTGAAATGCCAGAACTGTGGACAGTTCTTTTCCCCATCCAGAGAAATATCCTGGCTCTTTGCATTTTTTAGCAAACAGGGCCTATCTAAAAGTGAACTGATAGAAAAACACGCTATCCTCTACAACTGTCCTGAATGCAGGAGAGCTATGGCTATCGAGAGTTATCAAAAAGCCATGTCCATTGCCAAAGAGGAGGTGACAAAATGATTGTGATCAATCGAAACCAAGACCAGGAAACACAGATACAGCAGCTGAAAGCAAAACTCCTGGATACAATTAAGAGATCTGTCTATGTTTACCGCATCGATTGTGGAGGATGTAATGGGTGTGAGATCGAGATCTTTGCTTCCATTACCCCAATTTTTGATGTAGAGAGGTTTGGGATCAAGGTGGTACCCTCCCCACGTCATGCAGATATCCTGATCTATACAGGCCCCATGACCAGGCAGATGCGGCTGCCTGCACTGCGGGCCTACCGCGCTGCACCTGATCCCAAGATCATTGTGGCTTACGGTGCCTGTGGCTGCAGTGGGGGGATCTTTTACGATTCTTACGCTGTATGGGGAGGTGCAGAAAGCCTCTTTCCAGTGGATATCTTTATTCCGGGGTGCCCCCCTACCCCTTATGCAACTATTTACGGATTTGCCTCAGCCCTGGGGCTGCTTGAACAAAAAATCAAGGGTGAACATTATTCGGAAGAAAAAGCCGCGGCAGCACCTGAGCTCGATATCCAGCTCATTTTGAAAAGAGAACTACAGCAGGAGGCACGGCACCTCTGCGGCTACTGGCAGGGGAAAAAAATCGCTGATCAATACTTTCAGCTGCTTTCTGAATCATCAGAAGACCCAGAAAAGCTGCTTGATAGGTATTTAGAGAAAAAGGGTGACAAACGCCTTGCTGAGGTTTACAGGCGCCTCCACCTGACATACCAGCGATGGAGGGATAACAATGGCTGAAACCGCGATTGAATTCTACAGACTGAACCAGAAGTTTGTTGATAACAGAGAATCAACTCCTTCCCGTTCGGAGAACCTGATCTACCACACCATGGCTTTGGGACACCACATCGGTGTACTGGACTGTTTCCAACAGGTAATCTCTGTACCTGAAAATATCTACAGGTGTATTGTTTCTAAAATATCCCGTGATGAATGCCGAAAAAAACTGGAGGGAGTGCTTAAATGGGGGGAGATTGAGATTACTCCCCTTCATTCCGGCACACTCCTGCAGGGCATCACAGCAGCACAGGATATGATGACCCAGGAGGAGAAAGATGCGGCAAAACAAATTTGTGATAACCTGCTCTTGATAGAAAAAGAGCCAACTATTTACATGGTGGTGAGGAGAAAATGAAAAAACTCATGATCACTGTGGGAAATGAACTGATGGGAGATGACGCGGCTGGCCCACTGCTGGCCCGCCTATTAGATAATAACCCTTTGAGTGATTGGGAAGTGATCGATGGAGGAACAACACCAGAGAGCTGTCTTCATTATGTGCGGCAAATACAGCCGGACCTGGTGCTGTTGGTAGATGCAGCGGAAATGGGGCTGGAACCCGGCAGCATCCGTTTGATACCTCCAAGCACTATCAAAGACCAGCTGCTCTTCAGCACTCATACTCTTCCCCTGACCTATATGATCATGGCACTTAAAGAGTTTGTGCCTGAGGTCTATCTTTTAGGGATTCAGCCCCGGGATGTGGTTTTTGGACTCCCAGTTCACTTAATTGTTAAACATGCAATCTTAACAGTATATGAAAAACTGCAAACAGGCAGCCTCGATTTTGAAACCCTATAAAATTGTAGAATCTGCTCAAGAAGCTGCGGCACCCCAGCTGCTGCTTCTTTTTTATATCTGCCTTTTTTTCTTTCTGTACCTCAACTTTCCGCAACGTGCGCTTTTAGTTAGCTTGTCGTTGAGGACCACTGATTAGCTTCAGTACCAGGTCACCGCGTTCACAGCCCACATCCTTAGCCAAAACCGGACATTTAACTTTCAGCAAAAAAAAGATATTTTTGTCCTTCACCTGGCTCAAAGTTTCATAATTTGCCTGCCCCTTGGCAATAATCAGGTCTACCTGTTCAAATTCCTTCAGAAATTCCGGTGAACAGCTTTTCAAAATTGTGCCTGGTGCATCACTTCCATTATCGATCACCCGCACTAAATCAGTCAGTCCTGTCTCCACAGCATCTTCCATAGTTGCGTCATTGATAATTGGCTTACCTTTTACCACATAGGTGATCTTTCCTGTGGGCATTAGTTCAAGCAGCAGATAATCAAAAACGATCTCACCTGCATTATCACCAAGATATAGGATCCTTGGACTCTGCTGAATTTTTCTTTTCAGTTCATCACTGCTGTTAAATCTAAGAGGTTGATTAATACAATCCTGCACAGTATCCCAAACCTCTTGATGGCTGATATCTCCTTTGGGACCGAAATCAATAATATTTCCTGCAACAGCTATTTTAACCGCTGTTTTAAAAGGATCCTCCGCATTTTGTACCATTCTGCGCATTTCTGGCAGCATGGACAAAGCCAATTCATTGAATTCTTTTTTAACCTCCAGGTAAGGATCATCTATCTGGGTAATCTCTCTGATATAGCGATAAATAACCTGAGCCATGTATGGTGATGGGTCGCTCATATCCATCTTGGACATTTCAGTGAGTACATAACGCAGAATTTTCTCCTGAGTTTCTGATGATTCTGTTACCATTTTTGCTGCATCTACTGTTTGCCGTAGCAGACAGGGTAAACACTCATAATAAGTCCGCATGGAATCACTCTCTTTTCAATCAAATAAATATCAAATATAATAGTATTATACCCTAGCAAAAGGGAGCACCATAATTATATTTGGTGCTCCCAGGAAACAAAACTCTTTACAATCATCTGTCTGGAAAGCTCGAATCAAGTGGGTAAGGTTCGCTTTCCTCTAATGCTGCAAAAGGGGTTAAAACCATGTGCTGTTATTTATCACTTTCCAGCTGACTTAGTCTCTCTCTAATCTGATTAAGCTGGTCCTCCAGCAGCTTGGCTTCCCTCTGCAGCATTTCCTTTTCATCTACAGCTTGGGGAGCTTGGGGAACAGCTGGATAATAACCATAGGGTGCGTAATGCGGCCACCTGTGGTAAAACATTCTTCCGTATCCCCTACCTCGGCCAAAACCAGCTGACATATAACCGGGTACAGGAAACCCTGCACAGAAACCTGCGCCTCTACCTGTCCTTGGTCCCATTCCCATCGGTCCTGTTCCATCTCCTCTAGGCATGTGTTCCACCCCCTTTATATCAAATTCCTTTAAAATTACCTTACCATTTGTGCTCCACAATCCCTTTTATCCTCTTCCACCCCTGAACCTTCTGCGGCGACAC
>CAZZEY010000004.1:0-17269 GCA_964653445.1 uncultured Syntrophaceticus sp.
CTACACCCAGGTCAATGACCTCAAAACCATTACTGCTGAAAATTAGGGATACAATGTTCTTGCCTATATCATGAATGTCTCCTGCAACAGTACCCAGTACCATGGTTGCTATTTTATCTTTCTCGTGTGACTGAAATTTTTCCTGCAGCAGTGCGGCAGCATTATTAAAAATATCCGCGGCCATGATCAGTTCTGAGAGATAATACTCCTTATCCTGGAACCTATCACCGACGATTTCCATCCCTTTTTGAAGTTCTGCAAAAATCTCTTCTGGAGGAATACCTTCATTGAGCTGCCGCTTCACTTCATCAAACACCTGGGTTTCCATTAAATCTCCCATCAATGCACTAAGAGAACTGCACATATTCTTTTCCCTCCTAAAATATTCTAGTAAATATTTAACTAAAGGTGGAAATGATATTTTCACCTCCCAGAAAATAGATAATTTTTCTAGTTATCTAGATAACTAGATTATATATTTATACCTTATTGTTTGTCAACATATTTAATACAACTTCCCGACCCTGACATGATATGCTATACTTTTTGTAAAAGAATATATATTGGAAGGAATGACTCTTTGTGTCTGAAGAGATACCACGCAGCAAATCTGCACGTTATATCAAAATTGCTGTGGACATCGCTACTTGTATTGCCCGGGGTGAATTCCGGGTGGGCCAAAAAATACTCGGCCGCTCGTCACTAGCAGGAAGATACAATGTATCTCCAGAAACCATAAGGAGGGCACTGGCAGTTTTGGATGAAAGAAAAATCGTACAGATGCAGCCAGGTGTGGGTGTCATAGTTTGTTCCCAAACTGCAGCGGAAAATTACCTAGCAGAATACGGTCAGCGCCAAATATTAGAGGATATCCAAAAGGGTTTGAACAATTATTTACAAGAACGCAGAAAACTTGATCAAAAAATTGCACAGCTCACCAATGAACTTTTGGAATATACCTTTAAAATGGCAACACGCTACCAGCGGATTCATGAGTTCCGAGTTGAGGATAATTCTCCTTTGATTGGAAAGAGTCTTAAAGAAGTTGAATTCCGCACCCTGACAGGAGGCACAATCCTATCCATTAGCCGCAATGGAAAAGAGATTGTTTCACCTGATGCAAATACAATTATAAAGAAAGATGATGTGCTTACTGTGGTAGGCCCACAGGAATCAATTGAACAGTCCCAGGCCTTAAACCTCACACATTTATCAGGCCCTACAGGTAAATTATCGGAAATACCCAAATAAACCATCCAAGGTGGGTGATTCAAATGTCTGGCAGAGACGCTAAAGCTAAACAGGCTGCTAGAAAAAGAAAAAGTAAAAAGAAACTCAGCTTTTCACGGATAGCGCTTCTTACCGTTGTCCTGCTGGGAATAGTTCTATGTTTAGTGGGATGCGGTTATGTGGCGAGTGCAGTTATGACACTGCCCGAATGGGATCCGCAAAAACTTGAGGGAAGTGAGTCTTCCATTATTTATGACCGGGAGGGTAACGCGGCATCTCGATTACATGCAGAAGAAAACCGCACCTCTGTTTCACTACACGATCTGCCTCCTTATCTACCAGAAGCCTTTATTGCTATTGAGGATAACCGTTATTATGATCATTATGGTGTTGATATTGAGGCCATTGGGAGGGCTGTTATTGCCAATATCAAAGGAGGCATTGGAGCTGAGGGGGGCAGCACAATTACCCAGCAGCTTGTTAAAAACTCATTTCTAACTCAAGAAAAAACATTTAAACGAAAGATACAGGAGGCTGTCCTGTCACTCCAAGTAGAACACCGCTACTCAAAAGATGAAATATTGGAGTTCTATTTAAACCGCATTTACTTCGGCAACGGAGCCTATGGGGTGCAAACCGCAGCTCAGCATTATTTTGGTAAAAATGCCAAGGACCTTACACTTGCTGAAAGTGCGATGCTGGCCGGGATCGTGCGCAGCCCTAATAACTACAACCCAGAACAGGACGCAGAACTGGCCAAAAAGAGGCAGAAGCTCGTTTTGGACCAGATGGTTATCTACGGTAAAATTACTAAAGAAGAAGCAGAAGATGCCAAACAGGAGGAACTCCAGTACCGGGAGGGGGAAATCACCACTTATGCCTACCCGTACTACACTGATTATGTAATCGCAGAGGCCGAGAAAATCCTCCAGGAACAGGGGATGTCAACTGAAGACTGCCAAACACTTATTTACCGCGGTGGTCTTAAAATATATACTGCCCTAGATCCGGAAGTACAGCAAAAAATGGAGGAGGTTTTTGCAAACAGTTCCAACTTCCCCAGAGATCAGGGTGATAAAAAGATACAAGGGGCAATGGTGCTGCTGGAAAACCGAACTGGAGAGGTTCATGCACTGGTTGGAGGAAGAGATTACTCAGGACAGCGCTCCTTCAACAGAGCAACCGATGCCGAGCGCCAACCGGGTTCTGCCATAAAACCCCTGGTTGTTTACTGCCCTGCACTGGAAAAGGGATACACCACAGCACTCTCACTGCAGGACGCTCCGGTTAAGATAGGAAAAGATACTATTCATAACTATGACCATAAATACAGCGGTATGATCACCATGCGTACAGCTGTTCAGTGGTCAAAAAACACCTATGCTGCAAGGCTCCTAAACACCATAGGCATCGACTACGGGTTGGAGTTTGGCAAAAAGCTAGGTATAACCAGTTTTGATTCCCAGGACCGCGGTTTGTCCCTTGCCCTGGGTGGAATTACCCGTGGCATAACTCCCCTGGAGATGACCGGGGCGTTTGGTGCCATCGCCAATCAAGGTGTTTATATCGAACCACACTCTGTGCTCAAAATAGTAGACCGGGATGGAATTGTTTTATATGAGGCTAACCCCCAAAAACGGGTTGTTATGTCTGAACAAACAGCTTATATCATGACCGATTTGCTCCAAACTGTTGTCAAAGACGGTACAGGGACAAGAGCCAGGATGAATCGACCAGTTGCCGGCAAAACCGGAACAACTGAGGAGACAAAGGACATCTGGTTTATGGGTTATACACCTGAGTTTACAGCTGCGGTGTGGATGGGTTTTGACCAACCAGAACCACTTACAGATAGCCGAGCTGCAGGAGGGTCCTTCCCTGCCCTGGTTTGGAAGGCAGTCATGCAGAAAGCTACAGAAGGACTTCCTGTAAAACAGTTTACAAAACCATCGGGAATTGTAAATCAATCAATTTGTTTGAAATCTGGAAAACTGCCCAATGCTTTCTGCCCGAAAGATGAAGTGATTAACGAAATATTTGTTCGCGGCTCACTGCCCAAAGATACCTGTGATCTTCATGCACAAGTAGAAATATGTGAGGAAACCAAAATGCTGGCTGGACCTTACTGCCCGCATAAAGTAAAAGCTGTTTTCAATAAAGATGACTCAAAAACTCCAATACCCACAGAAGTCTGTGACAAACATGGACCAAATGATCAGAAAGAGGTAACCTTTAAGGTATGTACTGACCCACGCCATAATGGTGTGCTCTATCTAGCCAACACACCAGGGCTATTGGAAACAGGCGGGTGTCCGGCGGAATTTATTGAAGAGCGCAAATTTAAACCAGATGAAGCACCAACACAGCGCTGTCCACTGCAGGACCATCAGGTGGAAAAAAAGAAACTGCCAATAATAGATAATAATCATAATAACCATGATCATAATGGTAATGGCGATGATTAAAATCAAATGATCTAAAAAGCCAGCAGATCCCTTAATTTATCTGCTGGCTTTTCATTTTTTGAATTGATATTATTACCTAAACTCTACGATGGTGACACCTGTTCCCCCTTCATAGTAATCACCACTGCGAAATGATGCCACAAAGGGGTGTTTGGCCAGATACTCACGCACCGCCCCCCTCATCGCACCTGTCCCTTTGCCGTGAATAAGTGAAACCCTGGTCATACCAGCCAGATAAGCTGTATCAATATATTTATCTACCTCTTTCAAACCTTCCTCCACCCTAAGGCCGCGGAAATCAAATTCAGAAGGTACTGCCGCATTCCTTGCGATTGCCTGATCCTTGGCAGCAGAAAACTGTGCTGGGACCTGTTTTTTCTTACTGCTGCGGCGCAGGTCCTTAAGGGGAATGTTTAACTTTAACATCCCAACCTGAACCAGAACCTCTCCATCTGCATTGGGAGATTCTAGTACACTCCCTTCCTGGTTAAAACGGGGAATCAGCACAATCTCCCCAGGTTCTAAAGTTCCAGGGATTTCTCCCTCAGGTGCCACTTCATGAGAGCTAATTTTATCATCGATCCTGGCTGTCAGTTCACTGATTTCACGCCTGATCAGTCTGGCATGTTCCAATCCTGCCCTGCTCTCCTGATACTTTATCTCCTCCCGCAGAGTACGAATCAACTGTTCAGCTTCTCTTCTGGCAGTTCGCACCAAATCCCTGGCCTCATCATGTGCTTTGGACAATATATCCCGCTGTTTTTGCCGCAGCTTCCTCTCTTCCCGGGCTACCCTTTCTTTTAAATCCTCCATCTCTCTGCGCAATTTCTCTGCTTCTGCTCGAGCTGAAGATGCAGCAAACTGGTCCTCTTTGAGATGGCGGATCAGCTCGGAAAGTTCTCTTTGTTTGGGGTCGAGCAGCCCCTGTGCCTGCTCGATTACCTCTGAAGCAAGGCCAAGCCGCCCAGCAATGGCGAAAGCATTGCTCTCCCCTGGCACACCGATAGAAAGTCTAAAGGTGGGCTTAAGTGTTTTACTATCAAATTCCACAGACGCATTTTCCACCCGGGGTCTGGCATGGGCAAAAACCTTCAGTTCGCTGAAATGGGTGGTTACAATCAGTAAAACACCTCTTTTGAGCAGGTTATCCAGAATAGCCATCCCCAGTGCGGCACCTTGTTCAGGATCGGTCCCTGCTCCCAGTTCATCAAGGATCACCAGGGAACCACTTCCCGCACTCTCCATTATCCGCACGATATTGGTCATGTGTCCTGAAAAAGTGCTGAGAGACTGTTCAATGCTCTGCTCATCACCAATATCGGCAAAAACATTCTTCAAAATTGGCAAATCTGTTCCTTCTAGAGCTGGTACATGCAGTCCTGCCTGAGCCATAGCGAGCAGCAGGCCAACAGTTTTAAGAGCAACTGTTTTTCCACCGGTATTTGGCCCAGTGATCACCAAACAGTCAAACTCCTGACCAAGCCGAATATCCAGAGGAACTACATCCCCTTTAAGCAGGGGATGACGTCCCCCTTTGATAATAAGATATCCATCCTGGTTAAATTCAGGTGGATTGGCCCGCAGTTCCCTGCTTAAATGCGCCTTAGCCATTATAAAATCCAGCTCTCCCAACACATCCAGGTCATCTTTCATTTCATCATGATAGTCCTCTGCAGATCTCGATAACTCCTCCAGGACCCGGAGTTCCTCCTGATTGACCGCGGAGCGCGCAGCTGCCAGTTCATTACCCAGCCGAACCAAAGGCATCGGTTCCATAAAAACCGTTGCTCCACTTGCAGACTGGTCGTGCACCAGCCCTGGAAAGTGGCTGCGGTATTCCTGTTTAACCGGCACCACATAGCGGTCTCCCCGCATGGTGTAGATTGGTTCCTGCAAGTATTTATTCCACTCCGGTTTGTTCAGTATCTCATCCACCTGTTCCCTGATCCTTGATGCCAGACTTCTTACCTGCTGGCGCAGTTTAAACAGTTCTGGTGAGGCATGATCAGAAATTTCACCATCTGGCTCTATACAAGCTGAGATCTTCTCCTGCAGTGGAGTGCATTCCTTAAGCCTCAGCACCAGTTCCTGTAAACAGGGCAGTTCCATATCATCTCGTAACAGCGTCTTTTTCATGCGCTCTGCTGCACTTAGCAGTTTCCACAGTTTGAGCAGTTCATCTGGTTCTAAAACACCTCCGATCAGGATACGCCTCAAAGAAGGTGATACATCCTGGACTCCATCCAGGCTTAATTCAGGATGTAATCTCAAGAGGTGACATGCCTCTGTGGTCTCCTCCTGCAGTTGTATTACATCATCTGGCTCGACTGCCGGCTCCAAATTATGGACATATGCTTCCCCCATAGAGGTAGTACAATGCTTTTCCAGCATCTCTTTTATTTTATGGAATTCCAGCTTTTTGAGAGAAAACCTATCCATTTAAGCTTCTTCCTCTCCCTTGATATCATCCTGCAGCACACCCCGCAGGTAGTGCCCACGTGTGAGACCTGCCTTGGACAGTTCAGCCAACTCTTCCCAGACAGGTCTTGCTGCCCTAACACCCCACCCCCCGTGGGCAGCAGAATTCAATGCTCTGCGATAAAGGCTGGTAACCTTGAATACGTGCTCTGCCTGGTAAGGGCGGAGTTCTAATCTAAGAATATCATATCCATCAGATATAATCTCTGCAAGATGTTCAATCAGGCAGAGTTCCCGTGAATTGTAAATGGTCATTCTACAGCTTTCATCACTAACCACAGGAAATAAATAACCCCGGCGGTCTTTCAAAAAACATGATTGCTTGCAGGGAAAACCGCATTTCCCTTTCCCACCTGCTAAAGCGCCAGGGATGCAGTGTTCACTGATCAGCAATGGCAGTGCCCCATGAACGATCAGCTCCAAAAGACCGCTTCCTTTATAGACAAATTGACACAGCTGTTTGCGGTTTAACTCAGGTGACAGTGTCAGGCGGCTAACACCGTTTTTCAACAGCAGATTTATTGCTGGGTCATTGAACACAGGCACCGAAAAATCAGCAGCAACCTTTAATCCCTCCATAAGAGAGTAATAACACCCACCCAGATCCCCGGCCAGCACTCCATCAGCAGCCAGTGTTTTGGTGAGCTGCAAATATTTCTTTACTACCCCTTCCTGACTCTCCTGCCAGATACGGGGTAGAATGAAAAATGCTGCTACCCCCTGTTTACGGCACTCATCTACTGCTGCCCGCAGGTTCTCCTCGGTCCAGGGTTTTTTCCCTCTCTGGGAATAACCGCCGAAATAGATTAGATCAACTCCCCCTTTAAGAGCTGCCTTCACACCATCATAATCCCCCACCGCTGCAGCAAGATAAAGCCCCTTTCTTGACTGCACAGTCTTTTGCTCTCTTTTTCTTTTAGCATTCTCCTGCAGACTGGACCAATACTCCTTTTCTCTCCTCCGAAGATTCCCGGGAAGGTTGCGTTGGAAGGGGAAAAGACGGGCATTTTCCAGAGCATCAGTGAGCTGGCGCCGTACAGCATTGATCTCACTTATTGGAAAGATCACCCCTGGTTCAATCTCACAACCCAGATCCTGTAGGTAAAAGGGTGTATTACCCAACCGGTCCACCTGTGCCCGCACTGTCTCCTCTGTTAGTTCATGTTTTTTCGCTTTTTCACCGATGAACTCGCCTTGAGCAGTGTAATGAAAGCCATCCTGATCCCATCCCTCCAGCAGCAATGGCTCACCTAACTTAGCTACAGCTCTGACAGAAAGGGGAATCCTTCGTGTAGACGGGCCTGCGATCCCTTCCCTTGCTTTTTCTTCAAGCCGCTGGTCCCGGGTTTTGAAGATGCGGTCACCTTTGCGGACAAAAAAGGGGACATTGATCTCCACCTCACTCCCAGGTGAAACCTCATCAGCTTTTCTCCCCTGTGAGCGCATCTCCTGTACAGCAATACCCCGGCACCCTTCACCGGTCCAAAACTCGATTTCATCCCCAGCTGTAAGAGGGAGTTTCGTCTTAAACTTTACTTTACCCTTACCACCTGCAAGCACCCGTCCTAGATGAAGGCCGCGGTTGTTTGGCTTGGTGTACCCCATAAGCTCATGGCCTGGGTTGCCGTAAAAATACCCGGTTGTAAAACCACGGTTAAAAACAAGAGCGAGATCACGTAGTTCCTGAGAGGAAATTTTGTAATCATCCGGATCCTCCCAGGCCCTTAACAAAGCCTCTTGATAGATGCGCACAACAGTTGCCACATACTCAGGGCTTTTCATTCTCCCTTCGATCTTCAAAGATGAAACACCGACTTTAATCAGATCAGGTAGTTCTCTTAAGAGCATAAGATCCTGTGGGCTCATCAGGTGTTCCCCTTGATGATCCGGATGCAACTCCCGCCCTTTTTCATCCACAAGTTGGTAGGGAAGCCTGCAAGGCTGGGCACACCGTCCTCGGTTGCCGCTCCTTCCACCAACCATACTGCTGAAAAGACACTGTCCTGAATAACAGAAACATAAAGCACCATGCACAAAAATCTCCAAATCCATTTTTGTCTTCTTTCGAATTTTCAGCAGATCATTATATCCCACTTCTCGGGCCAAGATCACCCGCTCAAAGCCCAGTTCTTCCAAGAAACTGACACCTGCAGCATTATGAACTGTCATCTGGGTGCTGCCGTGTAAAGGAATATCCGGAATAAGCTCTTTAACCAGTTCTGCGGCACCCAAATCCTGAATGATCAGGGCGTCTGCCCCCTCTTTGTACAAAAAAAACAGGTAATCGGTTAATTCTCCGAATTCCCTGTTATCCACCAGGGTATTGACTGTTATATAAATCCGCACATTCCTTGAGTGTGCATACTCAAAAGCATCCTTTAGTGCACTGCGGTCAAAATTACTGGCAAATGCTCTCGCTCCAAACATCTTCCCAGCCAGGTAAACAGCATCAGCTCCATTTTCCACAGCTGCTCTTAAAGCCTGGGGACTACCTGCAGGGGCCAGCAGTTCCGGTTTTCTGTTCGCCATACCTTTAATCAGCAACCTCCATATAAAGATTCTTAATAAATATTAATTCCCGTTAGATAGCAGAGCCATCCGGCAAATAAACCTGCTTCCTTCTTCAAACAACTTCGAACTCTTACCATCGCTGTACACGGCTGACCCGCAGCAGCCCAGAACAGGGGATAATCTCCACACCCCGCTGTACAAGTTCATCCAAAAACAGGTTTAACCCCAGAGAATCACTGGCCATATGACCTGCTATAACCACATTGATGTGGTGTTTCTCTGCCTCTTTACGGTGGTCCTCAGTCATGTGCATCCCCACAATGGTTCCCACACCTGCTGCAGCCAACTTTTCATAAGATTCCCTGGCACCGCTGGTGCCGCCGGTCATATCCACAAAAATTCTGCCGGCCATCCTTTTCTCACTGCCTACTACGATCTTTGGCCCCGCTTTGCGCTTCATACCCTCTTTATATTCAGGGATCTCTTTCAATAATTTCACTATATCACCCACTGTTTCTGGGTCATTTTTGGCAAAATAGCGGGTTAAGTAATCTTGTACTAGATTGTCTGCCGGTGTGTGCACACACATCATAGAGATGTTTAAAAGTGCTGCTGCATCCACTGCTCTATTATGGTTGATCGGCATGAACCTGCGTTCAACTTCAGAGATCCTTCCGGCCATTAGCCCCTCTGCCACATTGATCGGCACACCCAATTGGTGAAGCTCATCCTCCTGAATATGCATAACATCGTACAGAGCAGCCATAGCTTTTCCTTCCGGGTGGTGAGAGATGATCAGATCGATTCTCTTGCCTTTCTCCCGTAAGCGGTCTGCCAACAGGATCTCTCCTACCTCCATATCGATACCAGCCAATACCCCCTGCACATCCTGATCAGGGTCGCCGTAGAGTACTCTGGTATCACTATAAGGATTTCTCAATGTCTCTAGGTCAAAATCATTTTTTTCACTTTCTTTCAAATCAGCATAGTCCTTTTCCCTTCTAGCCAGTAACTTTCTTACTCCTTTTTCACTCCGCGGGTCGGCTGCCATTCCTTTGCGAACAGCAGTTTCATAAATATCCCTTATTCTCACCAGTTTATCCTCCCTCAAATAAATTAATGCCTCTTAAGCCAATCAGATAATTGGGCAAAGGGCATTGTATTTATTATATCATCCCTTTCCAACCAACCCCGGCGTGCCTGCAGCACCCCATATCGCAGATCATCTAAATAATAAACATCATGAGCATCTGTATCGATGGCAAAACGAACCCCCAGTTCCTTACCTCTGCGAAGATATCTATCACTGAGGTCAAGGCGATCCGGGGATGAATTGATCTCCAGTGCTGTGCCTGTTGCTGCTGCCACCTCTAATAGATGATCAACATCGATTGAATAGCGCTCTCTCCTGCCGAGCAGGCGCCCTGTCGGATGTCCGATGATATCCACATATTTATTTTTCATTGCAGAAACCACCCTGGAAGTCAATGTTTCTTGATCCTGTTTGAACCCCGAGTGAATTGAGGCCACAACAATATCCATCTCTGCCAGCAGGTCATCATCAAAATCCAAACTGCCGTCAAGGCGAATCTCTACCTCAATCCCTGCCAGCAGACGAAAATCAGTAAACTTTTCGTTAATCCGGCGGATCTCCTCCCACTGTTCCCGAACCCTGTCCTCGATCAAGCCACGGGCCACATGAAGAGATTTAGAGTGGTCTGTTACAGCCAGATATTGGTAGCCTCGCCTTCGGGCCTCTCTGGCCAGATCTTCGAGGGTATTGACACCATCACTCCACTGGCTGTGGACATGCAGATCCCCTTTGAGATCACATTCATCCAAAAGGCAGGGTAGAACACCTTTTCTAGCTGCCTCGATCTCTCCCCATCCCTCTCTCAGTTCTGGTGGTATATATAACATACCCAATCTGCTGTACAGTTCTTCCTCAGAATCTGGGGGGTTTTCCCCTGTTGCGGGATAAACCCCATACTCAGTGACATACCATCCTGATTGCCGGGCAAGTTCCCACAATTCTTCATTATGCTCCTTTGAGCCTGTCATATACTGCAAAGCGGCAGCAAAATACTCTGGTTCAACAATCAAAAAATCTGCTCTGATACCCCATTTTGTCATGATCGATACCTGATGCTCCCCTTCTCTTTCCAGCTCCTGAAAAAATGGAGCAGATGCTAATTCCTTAATTACAGCAATGGGATCATAAGCAGCTGCAGCAAAATCAAGATCTCCCACTGTTTCTTTGCCGCGCCTAAGGCTGCCGGCTTTACTTACAATTGTTACTCCCGGTGTGTTTCTTAGGTACTCCTCTATCTCCCCGGCAGCAGCAAAAGCATGATGCAGGAGCAGCCTTCTTTTATAAGATGCAAGAGCATCCAGTCCGCGCAAAACAGCCTCTTCAGTTTTGATGCCTATACCCGGCAATTCCCTAAGTCGCTTTTCCTGGGCTGCGGTTTTTAATTCAGACAGGTCATTCAGCTTCAGGTGCTGGTAGAGAATTTGGGCGGTTTTAGCGCCGATCCCTGGTATCATCAGCATTTGGCGCAGGGAAGCGGGTACCTGATCTTTAAGCTCATCATGGTACCTCAACTTCCCTGTAGCTGTCAGTTCTGTTATTTTCTCAGCCAGAGCCGCCCCGACTCCAGGTATTTCTTGCAGGCGTCCTTCCCGGGCAAGCTGTGCAGCATCTAAATAGGTATTGCCTAATTTGTGGGCCGCCCTTCTATAGGCCCGGGATTTATAAGGACTTTCCCCGAGTATGTCTAAAAGATCTGCAATTTCATAGAAAACTTGCGATATTTCCCAGTTATTCATCTTTACCGCTCAGTCTTTTTACCTCATCTAGTTGTTTGGAAAGATTGTCATAATCCTCATGCAGCTTGACCAGGTCCTCTGCAATATTAAGGGCAGCCCATACAGCCACTTTGCTCAACGGCAGTTGGGGATTTTTCTGTCCTACCAACCTCATCTTCCGGTCAACATAGGCAGCGATTTTTTCGATTACCGCAGGATCAGTCTGCCCCCTGATAATATACTCATCACCATAAATATTTACTGTTACCTTAGTATTTTCCTGAACTTTGATCTCCCTCCCCACCCCTTCTAATGCAGATTCCACACAAGTATCTTTCTCCATGATCTCTCCCCCTGGATTGATGAGGATATGAAAGATTTCTCCAGAAGTCCAGCTGAATCCTGCAACAACTTATCTTAAACGTGCCCCTGCTTCCCTCTCTAGAAGTTCTAGGATACCTTTATGTATCCCTGTTACCTCCTCATCGGTTAGTGTGCGTTCTGGGGACTGGTAGAGCAGTGAATATGCCAAACTCCTGTAACCACCAGGAACCTGATCACCATAATAGACATCAAACAGCCGCGCTTCCTTGAGAAGTTCTCCTCCAGCCTTGAAGATCAGTTCCTGTACGCGCGCTGCGGAAACCGAATGCGGTACAAGCACAGCAAGGTCTCTGGTGATACCGGGATAGCGTGGTATCGGCTGAGATTTTACCTGCCATCTGCTGAACTGAATCGCTTTTTCCAGATCCAACTCACAGTATACAACCCTGGTGTTAATCTCGTAATTAGCCAACAGATCAGGATGAAGTTCTCCCAGGTATCCCAGCAGTTCTTTACCATGAAAGATTCGGGCTGACCGTCCTGGATGCAGGGTCCGAGTATCAGCATACTTTTCAAATCGAATATCATCTACCCTCAGTATGTCCAGGATGCTCTCTACAATCCCTTTGACATAGTAAAAGTCCCTCTCCAAATCTTTTGCCTGCCAGCCTGAATCGACTTTTCCGCAGGTGATGATTCCTAGGTGAAGCCGCTCATCAGGAGCCTCCCCTTCCCCCTGGGGCATAAAAACCTTTCCCACCTCAAACAACCCCAGGTCAGCCAGTTTGCGGTGGTAATTATAAGCTAAAACATCCATCAAGCCAGGAAGCAGTATTGTCCGCATGACCCCCTGCTCTTCTCCCAGGGGATTTTTGATTTTCAATACACTTCTCAATGGATTGTCCTGGGGTATTCTCAGCTTATCAAAAACATACTCTCCGGTGAAACTGTAAGTAACCACTTCATCAAGACCACAGCTGCTAACAGTATTAGTCACTAAATCTCTGATGGAAGATGAATATTTCTGGTCTTGAACCAGTGTCCCTACCGGATAGGTTACAGGTATCTGATCATAACCATACATACGGGCTACTTCTTCGATTAAATCCACTTCTTCGGAAATATCCACCCTGTATGAAGGAACTGTAACCAAAATACTATCCTGGCTGCACAGTTCACAGGGAAAATCCAACCTATCCAGGATCTCCTGTACCTCTGCACGGGATAATTGAGTCCCTAAAATCATGTTCACCCGGGAAGTGCGCAGTCTGATAGAGCGCTGAGCCTCAGGCCTTACATAGCAATCGATCACACCTGATGCGATCTCCCCGGAGCCAAGCTGTTGAATCAACTGTGCCGCCCTATTGAGAGCTGGGATAACACCCTCCGGGTTGATTCCCTTCTCAAAACGCGCCGAGGCCTCTGTACGCATTCCCAACCTCATTGCTGTCTTTCGCACACTATAGGGATCAAACCATGCCGCTTCCAAAACAATAGTTTTTGTTTTTTCGGTCACTTCACTGGCCAGACCGCCCATAACACCGGCTAAACCTAGAGCTTCCTCCTGATCGGCGATCACCAGCATTTCCGTATCGAGCTCCCTCACAGCTCCGTCAAGTGAAACCATTTTTTCTCCTGGTCTCGCCCGTCTAGCAATGAGCTGCGCTCCTTTGAGCATATCATAGTCATAGGCATGTAGGGGTTGGCCGTATTCCAGCATAACATAATTTGTCACATCAACGATATTATTGATCGGCCTCATCCCCGCTGACAGCAGCCTGTACTGCATCCAGGATGGGGATGGACCTAACTTGATATTGCGCACAACGCGGCAAGCAAAGCGGCGGCAGAGGTCAGAATCCTCGATCCTGATCTCAATCAGATCTGCTGTGCTTTCCTCACTTTCATCCACTGCAACCTCTGGCAGGTGCAGTTTCGCACCTGGAGTAATCGCCTTCACTTCCCGGGCGATATTGATCACAGACTGGCAGTCCCCTCTATTAGGGGTCAATTCCAGCTCTATAATGCGGTCATCTAAATTTAACGCCCCATCCAACCTGGTACCTGGTGGGATGTCACCACTTAAAAGCAGAATACCCTTATCATCTCCATAACCCCATTCATCTGTACCCAGTTCTGCACCAGAGCAGAGCATCCCTTCGGATCGCTCACCTCGAAACTCACGGGTTTCAACCTTCCCACCAGGAAGCATCACACCCGGAAGAGCAACCGGTGCACAAACACCGGCTTTTAGGTTTGGCGCTCCACTGACCAGTTGGATAACACCAGAACCCGTATCTACCCTGCATAACTGCAGGTGATCCGCTTTTGGATGAGGTGTAAGCTCCAAGACTTTCCCCACAATGATTTTATCCAGATCCTCTACTGGAGGAAAAACACCATCAACCTCCAAACCTATCATGGTCAACTCTTGAGCCAGGTCATCTGCCGATAATTCAAAATTTACATAATCCTGAAGCCAACTGTATGCTACACGCAAAGTATTATCCCTCCTAAAACTGATGCAGAAATCTTACATCATTTTCAAAAAAAAGCCGCATGTCATTGATTCCATATTTGAGCATGGCAATCCGCTCCACACCCATACCAAATGCGAACCCCACAACCTCTTCCGGATTATAACCAGCATTGGCAAGCACTTTGGGGTGAACCATACCGCTCCCCAGGATCTCCAACCAACCTGTATGTGAACAGACCCGGCATCCCTTTCCCCTGCAGTTGATACAGGAGATATCCACCTCAGCACTGGGTTCTGTAAAAGGGAAAAAGCTGGGCCTTAGCCTGATCTCACGTTCCTGGCCAAACATCTGTCTGGCAAAGTTTAACAATACCCCCTTCAGGTCCCCTAGAGTACACTGCCTGTCAACCAGCAGCCCCTCTACCTGATGAAACATCGGTGAATGGGTGGCATCATCATCCCTACGGTAGACCTTACCAGGTGCAATAATGCGTACCGGAAGCTCTGGTACCCTCTTTTCCATGACACGTACATGCACAGGAGAGGTATGGGTGCGCAGCAAAAGCTCCTCACTAAAATAAAAAGAATCCTGCATATCCCGGGCTGGGTGCCCCTTAGGAATATTCAAAGCTTCGAAATTGTAATAGTCATATTCTACTTCAGGCCCCTCTGCTACCTCAAAACCCATAGCAGTAAAGATATCCTTGATTTCATCAAGTATAAGTGTTAACGGATGTTTGTGCCCCTTCTGTACAGGCCGGCCTGGAAGAGTCACATCAATAGATTCCTCTGCTAGTTTTATTTCTTTTTCCTTATCATTCAGAATCGCTAACCGTTTATCCAGCTCCTCTTCCAAAAGTGAACGCACCTGGTTAGCCAACTGGCCCAAGCGCGGCCGCTCATCTAGGGGGACACTACCCATTCCCCTTAAAACCTTGGTCAGCTGTCCCTTTTTCCCCAGATACTTAACCCGCATTTCTTGAAGCTGCTCCCTGCTGTCGGCCCCTTTAAGCTCTTCTAGAGCACACTCTTTAATTTTTTCTATTTCTTGTTCCACCCTGTTATCCACTCCTTTTCACAAATAAAAAACCCCCGTCTGCTAAGGGACGGGGGTTTTAATAACCCGCGCGGTACCACCCTTCTTGGCCTTATGGCCCTCTTAGGGTAATTTTTAATCTTTGATGTCAACGGCACAACCGGCACCACCTAATAACCATTAAGGTGTTCAATGGTGCAGCTCACAGGTGAACTTCAGAAAGTCGGTCTTAGCCGTACTTTCAGTCAGTGATACAGCCTCCCTAAAAGACCCTGCTCTTTCTTACTCTCCTGGTCATCACTTTTCACTGTTTTTTATTTTGCTGTATCGTATTTAGTGGTATAGGTATTTACGATAGAGCATGAAAGCATGCAGTGATCCAGTGTACTTAAAAATCATCCAATAAAAACGAGCGGGAATTGACATCCCTCTCACATCCTTTATGGAGATAGACTAGATGCACCTTGACTGCATTATATCATAAGGTTGCTCCTTGCACAACATCCCCCTCACTGTGATTACTGCACCAATACTACCCCATCCTATCCTTAACTGACCAGAGGAACATCCCCAACCTGATGCGGTATATCTCTTTGTAAATACCATCAGTGGAATTCTTCTCCACATGGTTTCTGATGATCTCCTTGTCCGTAGGAGTCAGTTCTTTATATGACAAGAAATACTGCTCAAAACTGTCTACAGCTTCTTTGACAGGCATTTCTCGATCCCGTACATCAACCCATACTTTAAAGGAAGGCATATAACCTGAAAAATAGAGATAGTTTAGAGGGTACATGATATCATGACCGGGCAGAGGCATCTTTTCATTGAAGATCGAGTGCCATAACTCCTCATGTCCTGGAAAGCAGCGCCTCCCGGCAAAATCGCAGAGGAAACACCAACCACGTGAGCACTGACACATCTTCTCCAGTGTTTCAATATCCCGAATCCCTGGAGTTAGTGAGGCAAAAACAAGGTCAAATCTTCCGAGCAAGTCTTCTTTCTCTGGATCGATATCCTGCCACTCCTGATCCAGATAATCCACATTGTTAAGCCCTTCTTCTTCAACCCATTTCTGCATCGCTCTCAGCATAGCTGGTGCGGGTTCCAATGCTGCCACCTGTGCGGCACTTTTTGCCATAGGAATCGTAAAGTTACCCACCCCGGCACCGATATCCAGTACATACATACCCTGCTGCAAAACCCCTTCCTGCTGCAGCCAGGACATAATCTTCTGCACACGTCCTCTGCCTTCAGGCTTTTGAGCTGTTTTAACAAAAAATTCAGCCATACTATCCCAGTAGTCCAACTGGTTCAGATCTCTACGCTTCCTGGCATGAAGAGAACAACGCTGCCCCTCCTGCCAGCACTGCTCCCAAAACGCCGGACTCTTAACGTTTACGCTCTCCAAATCCCATCCCCTCCTGCTATCCATTTCTACCCCTTTCTCCTGGCATTGGGCAGCCAGCTGCTTACTCATCCTTGATCCCGCTGACGGAAGATTTCATAAAGGATCAGAGATGCCGCTACAGCGGCATTCAAAGATTCAACCCCCTCCAGTAAAGGAATACACACCTTCAGATCAACTAGATCTGATAACTCTGCTCTAATACCCCGAGATTCGTTACCGATCAAAATCAGATGACCACCTGTGCGAAAATCAGCGTGATAGTATTTCATATTGGCTCTTGGTTCAGCTGCAATAGTAAGAAATCCAGCCTGTTTTACTCTCCTGATCAGAGAGGTGAGTTCCACCTGTTGAAAAACAGGAATACGAAAAACCGCACCCATGGTTGCCCGCAGAACCTTGGAGTTAAACAGGTCCACAGTTCCCTTTCCCAAAAAAACGCCTCTCACCCCCACCCCAGTAGAAGATCTGATTATTGTCCCGAGATTGCCGGGGTCCTGCAGGCCGTCCAGTGCAACTAGAAGTCCATC
>CAZZEY010000005.1:0-16949 GCA_964653445.1 uncultured Syntrophaceticus sp.
ACATAAATTAGATACCACATCTCCCATTAATAACAACAAAAGACTCTGTAGAGACTCCCAAAATACTGCCAACTGCCTGACACCAGATTTAGTCTTCTAGCATTTTTATATCTCTAGTAATTCTACCAATTGCAAAAAAGAATAACAATACTAAACAAAATCTGAGATAAGATTTTTCTGCTGCTTTTGATACAGCTTCCTTTAAACCTATTCTTCAACATATTCTGCCAGAACCTCGCCAAGACAACGGCCCGCTATCAAGGCCTCTTCGATGGTGTTTTTATCACTCCCAATTTCAATCAAGATTGCTTTTGGAGAAAGGTTCTGGTTGTAGCATCCGTTTTTTATACGCACTGCCTTAACTATACCTGGGTATTTATTTTGAAGCTGATTAGCCAACTCCCGAGCAAAAGCGTAATTTTCCCTCCAATGGGGATTAGCAATCCCCTGTCCATTTCCAATGACAAACATAATTTGTGCTGCTTCCTGGCCATTAACAGTAGCTGTCTGCTTTTTGGGAATTCCCGCATCCCGGTGCAGGTCAATCAATACCTTTAACTTTGAGTGTTCATCAAGCAGACGGTTAGCAGTCTTTTTGGACTTGATATAGGAGGTAGGAAAATCAGGGTGATCATGGATTGTCAGATCCTGTATCCCGCGCACTCCGTTTTCTGCCAGAGTCTTTATAACCTCTTCCCCCACTAAAGCAATTCCTCCATTCTTCCCCTGTACCTTGCTTTTGTTATCCAACGGAGTATAGGTTTCTGCATTATGTGTGTGATAAATAGCTACTTCAACCGGTTTTTTGGACAGTTCTTCTTCTAAAGAAAAATTGTCCAGGTGAAGAGGGCTTTCAACAGGAAGATCTTCAACTTTCCCTCCGCTGCTGGCCGCTGCCTTTTTCCCACCGGTAATACTAAAGGGCAGCCCTTTTCCTAGAGCCTCGGTAAGATCCGATGGGTCAAAACCGCATAATAAACTGCACAGCCCTCTGGTAAGAGAGATTTCTCCGGTCTGGCCGCCGCCCAACTCAGACTTTAAAAACATGGTATAGGAGAAGTCACTGATGCCAACACCTATCAAACAGAAAAACGACAATATTAATACTGTAAAACCCTGGCCCAGCTTCGGTTTCTCTTTGAATTGACGTCGCAAATTCAGCTCCCCCTTGTACTATGTGTCTGACAAATATTATTCCAACAAGTGGTAAAATATCACCTGATAACCAGTTTTTTATTATTATGTTCCCAGGGAGCATTGGGCTGAATTTTACTAAATCGATGCTTGCAAATCTCCATTAATCGTGATACCATCATATTTGGCCTAATTTTATCAGGCAATACCAGTTGTTTGCTGGTATCATATTTTGCGACGAAATTACACTTGACATCAGTAGGAAAAAACCCCACCTGATGCAAGTTTTACTTCACAGCGCAAGCACTTTATGGTACAAGGGGGTGAAGAGAATGGCAAATATCCGGTCCGCGGAAAAAAGGGCGAGAATCGCCAAGGTTCGCACCTTGCGCAATGCATCTCAAAAATCTGCTATGAAAACCGCCATTAAAAAGTTTGAGGCAGCACTAGCAGAAGGAGATAAAGAAAGCATTGAGGCTAACTTCAGAAAAGCAGTTCATCTTATTGACAAGGTCGCTGCGAAAGGTATTATTCACCCCAATGCCCGCAATCGCAAAAAAGCCCAGTTAGCAAGAATGCTCAATCAGGCTAGTAATTAAATATTTTATATATCATCCTCCGACCCCTTTGTTAAAGGGGTTTTTTTATTATCTGTGACAGACCTCCCCCAAAAAAGCCGCTAACAGCAGCTCTGGAGAACCCTTTCCCTGTTTGATGGACAGGTCCAGTTCCAACAGAGAATAAAGAACCTTTTCTATATCCTTTATTGTGCAGTTTTGAATCTGTCTAGTCAGTTTTTTCGCAACATAAGGGTGAACTCCCATCTGAGAAGATAGTTCCTGCGGTAACACCCCCTGCTTGAAAAGATATGATGCCTCAAGCATCTGAAGAAAATGGCGGGAAAGCATAGAAACCAACAATACGGGGTGGTTACCCTGTGCCAGGAGTTCATCAGCAATCTCTAGGGCAGCGGTTCCCCTATACCCGGCAACAGCATCCACAAATTCAAAAAGATTGCGTCCTGCAGTTCTGCTGCCCACCTCTTGAAGTATGTTTACAGTTATTCTCTTTTTGCTGCCCAAATAAACAGCAGCCTTTTCTATTTCACCGGCAAGAACCGCCGGGTCATCCCCACAGGAAAAACGGAGATACTCAGCACTGGAAGCAGGAAGTTCCTTACCTTTGGCTGCCGCCTCTTCTGAAATCCATTTGAGCAAGTTACGGCCTCTGGGGGGTGAGCATTCCACTACCCAGCAATGCTCAGCTTGCGGGATATCCCGTTTTTTCAGTTTACTATTAAAAAGCAGCACACACACTACTCTGGGGTTATTTACCTTTAAATAGGATGCCAGTTCATCTGTTTGAGGGTTATTGATCACCACCAGGCGATTGGAGTGCCCAAAGGGAAGGGCAGTCAGGGAGATAAAAATATCACCATCTCTGGCTTCTTCATCCCATTCCTGATACTCTGTGTCTTCCAGACTGTGTTTCAATGCTCTAATCAATTTCCTGGCCTGATAGTGGTCTTCTCCATGCAGAACCAGAAAGGCAGGAAATTTCTTATGCTCCAGGGCTTGCCTGGCCTGGTTATAACTTATGATAGGCATGCTGACCACCTCCCCCGTAATTATTCTTTGATCAGAGGGCAAATCCCTCCCAACTTAAGCTCAATTAATCCTGGTTGAGAAACAGGTCAATAAGCCTCAGCAAATCACCGGACAATTCTTCATTATCCAATTGCTGTGCTGTTTGTTTTATAAATTCTTTAAGCTCCTGGCGCTGCTCTTCAGTTGCACCTGATGTCATTTCAAAGATCAGTTCAGTCATTTCATCCTGATTCAGGCTGCCGTCCGAACTGAGGCGGTCCAACACTTCCCCGGTGTACCCCGAAATACCCGCTTTTCCTCTTTCTTTTTCGTCATTATCAGAGTCAAGATCACCGCTCACCCCTAACTGTTTTAATAATTCAAAAATATTTTGATTATCCAACTATTTTACCCTCCCATGAAAAAAGTTTAATAATTCATGTGCCCAAGCGCAACAAAATCAATGCTCCCTTTACGTATATTTCATACAAATATTTAGTAAAGCCCCTGTATACAATATGTCAATAGCTTGTATTACTTGCAGTATTGGACAGGATTATTGTACTATTGGTAAAATACTAATACAAAGGAATAATCAGGTGCATTATGAAAGGAGGCAAATCATGCGTGTTGGAATTTTAACCGGTGGGGGCGACTGCCCGGGTCTGAATGCTGTGATCAGAGCGGTTGCTAAAACTCTATTTGCCAATGGTGTTGATGTGCTGGGATTTCGGGATGGATACAGAGGAATTATTTACAAAGACTTTATTCCTATTGATAAAAGGGCTATTTCTGGACTGCTGCACCGGGGAGGAACCATTCTTGGCACAAATAACCGCGATAACCCATTTAATTTCCCTGTAGAAACAGCGGAAGGAAGAATCGAGTATCGTGATGTATCAGATCACCTGCTGGATAATTTTCGTGATCTAAAACTGGATACCCTGATCTCCATTGGAGGGGATGGCACTCTCTCCATTGCCAAGGAGTTGGTAGACAAAGGGGCCAAAATTATCGGAGTTCCCAAAACCATAGACAATGATCTGGCTGCCACTGATCAAACCTTTGGCTTTGATACAGCGGTGGCTACAGCAACCAGTGCGCTGGACAAACTTCATACAACAGCAGAGTCACACCACAGGGTGATGGTGCTTGAGGTGATGGGGCGCTATGCTGGATGGATTGCATTGTGGTCCGGGGTCGCGGGTGGTGCTGATGTTATTTTGATTCCGGAGATCCCCTGGTCACTGGACAGCATCACTAAAAAAATCCAGCAGAGAAAAGAAGAAGGGAAACTATTCAGTGTTATTGTTGTTGCCGAAGGTGTCCCTGGTCCTGATGGGGAGCGGATCATCAGAGAAAGGATTAAAGGTAGCGGTGACCCTCTGCGCCTCGGGGGTGTGGGACAGGTAGTGGGTAACCTCGTAGAAGAGGCTACAGGAATTGAAACCCGTGTGACAGTATTAGGACACATCCAGCGTGGTGGTTCTCCTTCACCAATGGACCGCATCCTAGCCACACGTTTTGGTGTAGCTGCTACCCAGTTGGCTGTCTCAGGTCAGAGCGGCCTGATGGTTGCGCTTAAAGGGAATAAAATCACCGCTGTTCCCCTGCATGAGGCAACTAAAAAGATATCTCTTGTACCTTTAGACCATCAGTTGGTGCAAGCAGCCAAATCCATAGGCATCAGTTTTGGAGACTAAGCGATACACCATCTGTAGAAAAGGTGATCTCCCCCTCTATATCAGTGCGCAGCACCCGGGCACCATGTTCCTGCCAGAAGAGAATGGTACTTCTATCCGGATGGCCAAAGCTGTTTTTCCCGGTACTGATCACTGCATATTGAGGCTGGACGGCTGCAGCGAATTCATGGCAGATGCTGTTAGAACTGCCATGGTGGGGTACCTTGAGGACGGTCGCCCTGATTCCCCAGGGGTACCTCCCCTCCTGACTTAAAGAAGTCAGAAGTGACAGACCATCCTGCTCCAGATCACCTGTCAGCAAAAACGATATCTTACCATACCGTAAATATAGTACCAGAGAATTATTATTTGCATCACTTCGGGTACCGGTTAATAGGGGCCGGTTTGGCCATAAAACCAGGATATCAAGAGAGGGGTCAAGTTTGATTAATGTACCATAAGTTGTAATAGAAACCGGAACTTTTTTTTCACTAAGCTGCTGCTGTACCTTTAGCACCAATGGTGTCGGATGATCCACAGGTGGGGCGGCAAATTTCTCCACCATTACATTATCAAGCACAGCTGGAATACCCCCTAGGTGATCCTCATGGGGATGAGAGTTGACAACCAGATCCAATTTCCTGATCCCTCTCCTTGCCAGGGCTGGAACTACCATCTGTCTCCCTGGATCAAAAGAAGAATTGCTGTAAGATGGACTTCCCCCGGCATCAATAAGCATTGTGCGCCCTTGTGGGGTTTGCACCAAAATGGCATCCCCCTGCCCCACATTGAGAAAGGTTACCATTAGTTTGCCTTGGTCACTTTTCACTGTACCTGTGAAAAACATGGCACTACAGCTGACAACCAAAAGCAGAGCAGGCACCATTCTGCGTGCAGCAGGAGATTGATAGCTGAAATGGGGAAAGTTCACAGTAAAGCCCTCCCGCAGCACCCAACCCAGCACAACCAGTGCAGTGAAATACAGCAGGCACAACCATAAAGGAGGCGGGGGCACTAAAAATGCTGCTCCAGGCAAGTTTGACAGAAATTCAAGCATCCCTTTGATAGGGTAGTAGAAGGCACCTGCTGCCAGAAAAAAAGGGTTTAACATACTCGGCATGATCACTGCCAGTACCATTCCCGCCAAACCCAGGTAAACCACTAGACCTGCCAAAGGTACTACCAGGATATTGGCAATCATGCCCACCCCCACAACCTGCTGGAAATACAAAGCAGACAACGGCATTATAGCCAGTTGTGCGACAACAGGCACTGTCACCGCTTCCCGTAATCCGAAGGGTAGTAGGATATACCTGCCAAGAGGAACAGCCAAATATATGATCCCCCATGTTGCTATGAAAGAAAGCTGAAAACCGGGCTCAAAAAGTACAACTGGGTTAATGAGCAAGAGGACAAATCCAGCCAGAGCAAGAGAATTCACAGCATTGGATTTTTGCTGCCAGAGGTAGGCAGCCAGGCCTACAGTTGCCATCACAGCGGCTCTCGTCACCGGAGAACTAAAATTGATCAATCCTGCATATCCCCATAATCCCGCAGCAACCAGGATAAAAGTAGGAAAGCGCTTGAGCTTGAAAAAAGAAGCGGCCCCCAGGAGAGCAATGAAAACAAAACCCAGGTGTAAACCTGAGACAGAAAAAAGGTGCATCACTCCTGTCCTCTGATATGTAGAGCGGTCATCCGGGGTCATCCCCCCTTTGGAGCCCAACAGAATACCTTCCAAAAAGAATGCTCCATCAGCAGGGAGGCTGTTATTGATAGCAGTTTCGATCCGGAGGCGCAGTAAAGCAAAAATACTGCTCAAACCATTTTCCTTTGATTCCACCAGAGTAAATTTATTGGCGATCACCTGAGCGATAATGTTCTGCCGTTCCAGGTAAGCACGATAATCAAACTCTCCTGAGGAAAGTGCAGTAGGAGCCAGCTCAAGTAATCCATTCACACTGACACAAGTTCCAGGAAGCATAGAAGCGCGCAGCTGTGCATCTGCTTCACTGATTTTCCCTGTGGTCTCATCTTTTTGTAGATAATAAACCACTTGCAGTTTCCCAGGTCCCTGCCATTTATCCTCATCCAGAGCAACCACCGGACTATCCAGCACAAGGACAATGCGGTTAGAGTAAAGAGATGGAAGATCCTTCACAATCCCCTCCACCTCCACATAGTGCCCCAGAAAAGGTTCAAGTGACCTAAAATGAGGTATCCTACCTGTCCCCATCCAAACAAAGCCGAGGCAGAAAAAAGATAATATCAGCCAGATAAAGGTATTTCTTTTACCTTGATAATAGAAAAAACCTGCTCCGACCAACATTATTATAGCTGTCACAAATACCGCCAATACCCAGCCACTACTTGGTTCACAGATATTTGCGAGTAGTATTCCCAGAGCAAAAACACCTGTAATTAGAACGAGAGGGGGCATCTACCAGCCCTCCTGCTAACATATTACATACATATTCTCCCTTTTTTGTTTGTTTCCTCTTTAAATACAACAAAGGTGACAGCCACCTTAACTGTCACCTTTGTGTCATCGGCTTATTATGTCAACATTAACTGTCACCACCGGCGCAGTTTATTGTCGTTCCTCAAGAACTGCTGTTGCCTTTACCGTTTTCCTGTCACGCCAGATAGTTATCTCTACCCTCTCACCAGGGCCAATCACCCGTAATTGTTCAAGCAGTTCATCTGTATCTTTGATCTTATCTCCATCTATAGCCAAGATTACATCACTCTGTTGAAGACCAGCTCGTTGGGCAGGTCCCCCTGATAATACATCACGTATCAACACACCATCAAGACCTGACAGACCCAACTGATCAGCAATAGTTGGTGTAAGATCCTGTATCTCCACACCAAGCCAACCTCGTTTTACTCTGCCCTGCTGGATCAGGTCACTTAAGACACTGTTCACAGTGTCACTGGGAATAGCAAATCCGATCCCCTGGGCATCTGCTACTGCTGTATTAATACCAATCACATCACCCTGCAAATTGAGTAGGGGGCCTCCACTGTTTCCTGGGTTGATAGAAGCATCAGTCTGCAGCAGGTTACGGTATCTCCTGTCCTGAACAGAAACTGGACGCCCTTTGGCACTGATCACCCCAACGGTCACAGTATGATCCAGTCCATACGGGTTACCAATGGCAATAACCCAATTTCCTACAGCAATGTCATTTGAGCTGCCCAACTTCAGCACAGGTAGATTATCTCCGGCATCTATCTTTATGACAGCCAGATCAAGATCATGATCCTCCCCTACTACTCGAGCAGAAACCGCCTTTTCTTTTCCAACAATATTTACCTTAATTTCCTCAGCGCCATCCACTACATGCTCATTGGTAAGAATATAGCCATCCTTTGAGATGATAAAACCTGAGCCAACACCCTGTTGTACCTTTTGCTGCGGTGTGGGTGAAAACTGACCAAAAAATTCCCTAAAAAACGGATCATTGAAAAAAGGGTTGGATTGCTGGTTTGCGGACACATATGTTTCTATTTTCACCACTGCAGGTCCTGCTTTATCAACAATACTGGCGATGGTACCAGGCTCTACACCAGGAGGGCTGCTGCTATCAATGTTTGGAGTTGGTTTCTGTTCACCTTGTATCTGATCAAGCCAGTAATTACTGGAGGCAAATAATATGCCCCCTATGAAAGCTATACCCATCAGAAAAGCAAATAATGCAACAGCGACCAGCGTCTTTTTTTGCTTAATAACCGCTCCCTCCCTTCTGTCAAATTTATTTTTATCATTAACCTGTTGAGCTTATCTAATCAGCAGGCTTATTTTCTGTTTCTTCTCGATTCTGTTCTGTAGCTAGGTCCCCTGTTTTGCTGTCGTCTTCTTTGTTGTTATTATCTGCAGATGATTTGGTAGATGCCTCCGTTTTGCTTGATTGAGCAGTTTTGCCAGCAGGGTCTTCCCGAGTTACATCATCCCAAACACGCTGTATATTGGATGATGCTTTACGAAACTCCCGCACTGCTTTACCAAGTGATTTTGCCACATCAGGTAGTTTGCCAGGCCCAAAAACGATCAGCACAACAATTAAAATTAATATTAGTTCCCAAGCACCTATATTAAGCATTACTTTCACCTCAAATTAATTATAACTTCTTAGACGGACCCTAACAATAGTTTATCATTAATCTCAAATATAGAGAATCATTAATCTGTCCGAGAGCACATTAAATAAAATTTGTCAAAAGAAAAAGGTCCCAACCTATTTGGTAGGGACCTTACAATCTTCTATCGTAAGCTTATTCTTTTTTTTCCTTTGCCTTCTTCGCTTTGGCAACATGCACTTCAACAGGTTTTGCATAATAAGGTGTCCGCCACTTATTTGCTGCAATTATGGCATCCTTATTACATGCTTCAGCACAAACAAAACATATTATACAGCGCGCTGGATAGAAGATTAACTCGTTTTTCTCTTTATTGATCTCTATTGCTGCAGCCGGGCAACGCCGGGCGCAGTTGCCGCAGAGAATACATTTATCATCATCAAACTCAATATGCCCACGCGCCCCTTCAAAGGGATCCCGCACCTGGACTGGATACATCCTGGTAGCAGGACCTCCAAACAGGTTGCGTATAACAGTAGGCAGCATAACTGGCATAGTGCTCCACCTCCTTTTAAATTTCCGGGCTACCTTTCAGTACAACTGATGCAGGGGTCTATTGACAAAACAATAATTGGTACATCAGCGAGTTCACTACCTGGCAGCATCACAAGTAGAGACGGAATATTGGCAAAGGTCGGTGTCCGCACACGCAGGCGCTCCAGGTTACGGGTGCCGTTCCCCTTGGCATAGTAGAACACCTCACCCCGAGCCTGTTCGCACCTGTAAACAACTTCGTTGGCTGGTGGGCTGCCTTTAGGTCGTACACTGAGTTCCCCTTCCGGCATCCTGCTTAAACCTTCCAACTGCAGATCGATGGCCTGCAGTGTTTCCCTTGCCCGGACCAAGGCCCTGGCGTAGCAGTCGCCGTCGGTTTCTACAATCGGCTCAAACCCTAATTCTTTATAGGCCTGCATTCCTTCCGTCCTGCAGTCCTCTTTAACACCAGAGGCTCTCAGGTGAGGACCATTATTGCCCAGCAGGATGGCCTGTTCTTTAGTTAGGACACCCACGCCCACAGTACGCGCCTTGACTGTAGGATCAGTCGCTAACACTTTAACCAATGCTTCGGTTTCTTTACGTACCTCCTGCAGTGTCTTGATACAGATCTTCTTCTGCTCATCATCGATATCACGGCGCACACCACCGACAATAGAAACCGAGTGGGTGACCCGGGTACCAGTTGTCATCTCCAGTAGATCAAGAACCTTTTCCCTGATCCGCCAGAACTGCATAAACATACTTTCAAATCCCAGAGCATCCGCCAGCAATCCAAGCCACAGCAGGTGACTATGTGTCCTGCTCATCTCTGAGAAAATGGTACGCAAGTACTTGGCACGCGGCGGAACTTCCATAGGCCAGAGTCTTTCCACAACCTCACAATAACTGATCCCATGCATGCAGCTGCAGATCCCACAAATACGCTCACACAAATGGATATTTTTGGGGTACTCATTTATTTCGCATGCCTTTTCAATACCACGGTGACCGTAACCAAGAGCTGGTACAACATCAACCACTTTTTCATCTTCATAAGTGATCTTCAGCTGAATTGGTTCCGGAAGTACCGGGTGCTGTGGGCCAAATGGTGCAATTGTACGCGGTGCCATTTACTCGCCCCCCTTCCCACCGGCGGCATTTTCCTTAGTCATAGGTTTAACCGGGCTTTCTTTACCCAGCAGCATCAAACCGCCGAAATCTATAGCCATATCCTTCACTTTGAGACCATACTGTTCCAGCATTTCATTTTCGCTGAGCACAGCTGTGAGGTAAATCCCGCTGATACTGGGCACCTCTTCATCCTTGCCGACAACCATGCGCAGAGCAACCATATCCATCCCTGGGCTGTAGTTGAAGTAATATGTAACCTCCAGTTGATCACCCAGGTCACTGCAGACAGTTGTTACAAACCGCGCCTTGGCATCGGCAAACTTCTGCACTTCCTGAAGTAGTGTGTCTTTGCTGATCTCTTTTAAGTTCTCAATCATTTTGCCACCCCCACAGCTTTAGAAAGTTTATCGAGGGCCAGCACTACACCATCGATGATCGCTTCAGGGCGTGCCGCACAACCGGGAACATAAACATCCACAGGTATTACCTTATCTACACCACCCAAGATGTTGTAGCAGTTATGGAAGACCCCCCCAGTGCTGGCGCAGGCACCAACAGCAATCACCATTTTGGGATCGGGAATCTGATCGTACAGGTTTTTCAGCACCCTCGCTGTCCGGTAGTTAACCGGTCCTGTAACAACCAAAACATCAGCATGTTTCGGGTTTCCCATATTGACTAACCCGAAACGCTCAACATCATAAAGGGGTGTCAAGCAGGCCAATACTTCAATATCACAACCATTACAGGAACTGTTGCAAAAATGCAATATCCAAGGTGATTTTACTTGTGATTTCTGTATAATTCCCATTTATAACACCCCCTTGAAATAGATATAAAGAACATTGATTACACAAAACACCAATGCAGCTGCCCAGCAGATTCTGACCATCAAACCACCGGTTAAACGTGCATTGATATTATCGATGAACATTTCCAAAAGAAAGGCTGCCAAAGCAATCAAAATACCTACCCAGAGTGGATTGCTCCAGAACAGAGCGATCATCCCGAGCAGCAATACCAATTCATACCACTCAGTTAAAGTAATCATGGCATAATAGGGACCAGAGATCTCAGTCATGATTCCTTTAACCAATTCCTGGTGCCCATGGTGTGATGTTGAAATATCAAAGGGCGATTTCCGCATCTTTATGGTCAGTGCTATCAGCAGAGCGATAAAGATCGGCCAAAGTGATGCCAATAGCGGTGTACTGTTTTCCATAATACCGCTGATCATAAAACTGCCGTTCTGAGCATAAACCCCCAGCGCGAACAGAAGAAGAATCGGCTCATAAGAAAGTATCTGCAGCAACTCACGGTTCGCACCAAAGTGGCTGTACGGTGATTTTGTACTGAAGCCAGCCAGAACAAAGCTTATCCCTGCAAAACCCAGCAAAAATACCAGGAGCAGCAGGTCCTGCTGCAGCACCAGAAATACCAGGCACGCTATCATAAGAATCAGGTAACCGATGATCCAAATAAACTGCGTCCTATTGGTAGCAATTTTAGATTTTCCGAGCAGTTTAAAGAAATCATAAAATGGCTGCAAAAGCGGAGGACCATAGCGTCCCTGCAGTCTGGCGGTTAACTTCCGGTCAATACCGGCCAGCAAACCCCCGATAATTGGTGCCACAATAACCGCAATGATCGCTATCAACACCTGCTGGCTCATAAGCTCACCCCCAGTACAATACCAAACATTATGACTAACAGGGCGATGGCAATAATGTAAACCCAGGTATTCAATGCCTCTTCACTCGCGGCACCCTTATAGTAGTAGCCACCAAGTTCAAATTTGGTCTTTTCATCTGCAACTGAATACCATTCATCAGTGTCCACATCCCCTGCCTGCTCACCGCATAGATAGACCGGTCTGAGTTCCTGCGGTTTCAAAGTTACAAAAAGCAAAGGCAGAACAATTGCTACAGCAAAAACAATGAACAATGGCCATACCGGATAGGAACCGAGCAGTTCAATACCTTTCTCAAGTGAAAGAGTGGTAGCCGCACCCGGTAATACTATCTGCCATCCTTCTGTAAAGGCATGCTGTACAGCAATAACATTGTTTACTGCACCTTTGATAAACTTATCATACAACGGGGCTATCCCGATAGCAAAGGCAAAAATCCCCACAAACAGTGACCATAATGGTACCGTATAGCTGAGTGACAGAGACTCGATCTTTTTACCCAGTTTTGGTGTCACCTGTAAGAGACGGCCAAGCCATTTTGCCCAAAAGACCATGGTAACTGCACTGGCCAGGACAAACAAGATAGCCGCCAGAGGAACAGCATAAACAGCCTCCAAAGCCATCCACTTACCGAGGAGCATACCAAAGGGTGGCAGGAACATGGAAAGCATACCAGTTATGGTAATAAATGTGACGAGAGGTGCTTTTTGTGCCAAACCCTCCATATCCTCGATCTCCCGGCTCCAGATCTGGTGCTCGATGGTACCGGCACACATAAAGAGGAGACCCTTGGAGATGGCATGGAAGATAATTAACAGCATGGCTGCCGCAATGGCAAGCTCAGTATTGAGACCGGCACATGCAACGATCAAACCTAAGTTAGCAATGGTTGAATAGGCCAGCACCCGTTTTCCTGTGGTCTGGCTGATGGCCAGCACTGAAGCAGCAAAAAAGGTAAATGCCCCACAGACAGCCACAATCATACCCAGCACAGGGTTAAACGCAGGAGCAAGTCTGATCACAAGATAAACCCCTGCCTTCACCATCGTACTGGAGTGAAGCAGAGCTGAAACAGGTGTTGGAGCAACCATTGCTCCCAACAGCCAGTTTTGGAAAGGCATTTGGGCGGCTTTGATCATACCGGTGAAACACATTAAAGCAACAGGCAGCAGTAAAAATGCCTCTGTACCGCCGCTGGCGATAATGTTGCTTAATGTCAGGTATTCAATTGAACCACCATTGGTATTGTAAAGATAAATCATTGCTGCTACCATTGCGGTACCACCGATGGAGTTCATCCACAGTGCTCTGGCACCGTTGTTGATCGCCTCTTTGGTAAGGTCATGAGCAATCAACTGGAAGCAGCACAATGTGGTAACTTCCCAGAAGAAGTAGAGCCACATCAGGTTGTCAGCCAAAACAAGACCATTCATTGCGCCGAGGAACAGCACCAACCAGAAAAGGAAACGAGACTGCCTCGATTTTTCCAGATGTTTGTGTTCCTCATGATCATACATATAGCGAATAGCATAGATGCAGATCAGCGAACCAATGATCGAAATAACAAGAACCATTAAAACCGAGAGATTGTCAATCAGAAAAGCAGGCTTAATCTGTTCAAGCGCGTGGCTAGCACCAACGCCAAACTCCCACCATGCCAGCGGAATAATCTGAGTCAGGGCAAAGATAAGAACAAGCCAATTCCTTAAAGATAAACCGGCATAGATATAAAACAGAAGCATTGCATAGTCAATGACTGTTATTATTGTACCCCAGACAGGATTATCCGGTGTAAATTGTTGTGGTAAGCCTAACTTCAAGAAGTAGATGGAGTTGGCAATCAATGCGACTGCTGTCAGTATCACAATTGCACCGCGTAGTTGATACTGCCGGATAACAAAAACCAGCACTGCGGCTATTACTGGAAGCAGTATTGCAACAGCCAACATCCACGCTTGGATATCCATAATATTTTCCCCCCTTAATACATGAAAATTGGCAGTGTGACTCTTTATTTCTTTACACTACCACCAACCACCTCCCTAAACATAGTAACTAGTCAGTAACCTCCCTTTCACCGACTAGCGACCCCCAATCACCTCCTTGCTTTTCCCCCTATTTGCGCTGTTGTGCAACAACGCAGTTCACCCTAAAAAAGCAAACAGTTCATCAATAGATACTTATTCTTTATAATTTGTGAAATTCCTGCCTGTCCCTAAAAATAATTGCTGACATGTCCCAGTTATCAATAGATTATTACAATCTTCACACAAACCAAATGCTCAAACTGAGTTGTATGTTTAGATCATAACCATGTCCTTGATCTGCTCATAACGCGCTGCTCCGATCCCCGATACTTTTTGGAGATCCGCGACCGAACGGAATGGGCCATGATCAGTACGATAATCAATTATACGCTGAGCGATAGCAGGCCCAACACCTGGAAGGGTATCTAGTTCTGCTGCTGTGGCTGTATTGATGTTGATCTTCCGCTCTGCTCCCCCCTGCCCAGCAACCACGTCTGCACCGCTTACTTGAGCAGTTATTTCCCCCTCCTTGGGGACATAAATCTTCTCCCCATCAGCTAATTTCCGGGCAAGGTTAAGGCTGTTTAAATCAGCCTCTGCCAGAGGTTCAGCCTCACGTACAGCATCCTCCACCCGGGAACCGAAACTCAGGTAATAAACACCCGGCTTGCTCACTGCACCGGCTACATGCACTCCTAGGGTTTCAGCCTCCTGATTACCTGTATCTTCAATACTATCTTCAATAATAACCTCTGCATCAGGAGTGGGGTTAATCCACATAGCATATTTGTAGCCGCCTGTAAAAACTAGAGCCGCGGCAATAAGAAAGATAAAGATTTGCACCTTCCGATCGATCTCAAACATAATCGCCTATTACCTGCTTTCTTCAAAAAGCACAGACATCTCTTTCAGCGCTCTCTTATCCCCCTTTTCCCATCTCAGCAGCAGAGTTTTTAGAGCAGGCCCATTTATTCTCCCTCCACAACTGAAATTACCTGTTGTTCCATTACTGTGTACAACCGGGTGACAGGGAACAAACAGTGGAAAGGGGTTAGAGCCCAAAGCGCTTCCAAAAGCTCGCGCTCCCCCTGGACTGCCGCACCGTCCAACAACCCATTTGTAGGAGCGCACCTCACCATGAGTAATCGAACGTGTCTCCATATATACCTTTCTCTGCCATATCCTGCTTTTCCTGCCATCCAGAGGGAATTACTGCTATAATGTCAAATTCTCCAGAAAAATAAGCAAGCAGTGCCTCCACTGCCTGCTGTAAAATCAAACGAGTACTGCTCTCAACATCCATTGTTCCAAAGTGCCTTCCTCTACAGCTAATTCATCCTCTGTCAGCGGCCATCTGCATATTCCACTCCGTTCCGGGTAACTGAAAGCCATGCCCACCCACAGGGTGTTTTTATTGCTCTAACATATTTACTTCACAACCAGATTGACCAGTTTATTGGGAACACAGATCACCTTGACCAGTTTTTTACCTTGAAGCTGATCAACAACCCGAGATTGGGAAAGCACTGCTTCCTCCATCTCTTTATTATCCAATCCTACCGGCACCTGGAGATGATCCCGCACACGCCCATTAATCTGGACAACAATGGTGATCTCCTCTTCCTTCAGGGCTTCCTGATCCACCTGCGGCCACTGCTGGTCGTGGACACTGCCTTCTTCCCCCAATACCTCCCACAGTTCTGCAGCAAAGTGGGGGGTAAACGGAGCAAGGAGAACAGTCAGTATAGTCAGACACTCTCTGAGCACCCCTTGATGCCATTTATCTTGATCTGTTCCTTCAGTATAGTGATAAAGAGCATTGGTAAGCTCCATTATAGCGCTTACTGCAGTATTAAAGTTAAACCTTGTTTTAATGTCATTTTCTACCCGCTTGATGGTTCTGTGGGCAATACGCCGCAGTTCCTTTTCAGCAGAAGAAAGGGAGGACACTTTCCATACACCTTTACCCTTTTCTTTGATTTCAGGGACCACACCCTGCACCAACCGCCAGACCCGGTTGATAAAGCGGTATGCTCCCTCCACTCCCTGGTCACTCCAGTCCAAATCACGCTCCGGAGGAGCAGCAAAAAGGATGAAAAGCCGGGCTGTATCTGCACCATAGTGTTTTATAATATCTTCAGGGCTGACAACATTCCCTTTGGATTTGGACATTTTAAAGCCATCTTTTAATACCATCCCCTGGGTCAGCAGATTGGTAAATGGCTCATCAACAGGAATAAGTCCATGATCATACAGCACCTTTGTGATGAAACGCGAATACATCAGGTGGAGTATGGCATGCTCCACTCCGCCGATATATTGATCAACAGGCATCCAATAGCCTACTTTTTCTGGGTCAAAGGGTCTTTCGTCATCCCGGGGACTGCAGTAACGCAGGAAATACCATGAGGAACAGACAAAGGTATCAATGGTATCTGTTTCCCGGCGTGCCGGCGCTCCACACTGTGGACAGGTTGTATTAATGAAGCTATCTGCTTTGTGCAGTGGCGATTCTCCAGTGGGCTCAAAAGCCACATCCTCCGGAAGCAGCACCGGAAGATCTTTCTCCGGTACTGGTACAATTCCACAATGGTCACAGTAGATGATAGGGATCGGTGCACCCCAGTAGCGCTGTCTAGAGATCAACCAGTCCCTGAGGCGGTAATTGATCTTTTCTTTACCAATCCCCTTCTCTTCCAAATATGCAGTGATTTTGAGGCGGGCCACCTCACTGTCCATGCCGTCAAAATCCCCGGAGTTGACCATAATGCCGGGTTCTGCATAAGCCTCATTGATAACAGCAGAATCCAGGTTGTTCCCCAGGGGCTGAATAACCACTTTGACCGGTAGATTATATTTGCGGGCAAACTCCAAATCCCTTTGGTCATGGGCAGGCACACCCATCACTGCTCCTGTGCCATATTCCATCAACACATAGTTGGCCACCCAGATAGGAACCTTTTCATTACTTAAAGGATTGATGGCATAAGCCCCGGTAAAGATCCCTTCCTTTTCACCTTCAGTAGAGGTGCGCTCCATCTCGGTTTGTTTTTTTACTCTGGCCACAAACTCCCGCACC
>CAZZEY010000006.1:0-15369 GCA_964653445.1 uncultured Syntrophaceticus sp.
TCCAGACGCTGGGTCAAATAATAGAGGCTGTGAGGACACTCCTTAAGTATCTCTATGATCTGTTTTTCTGTATCTGTCAACTGCTCAGAATGTTGTGGTTCTTTGAGGAACATAAAACAGTCTGTAGCCTGCGCAAACATAAGATTATAGCCTTTTTCGAAATTTATGTTAAGCTCATCAACAAGGTGTGGAAATTGGTGAGCAACTACAGACAAGGGCCAGACCCTCTGGGGTCCTACCTGGATTTGACGCTCCTTATCCAGCTGTACATAACTGTCACCACCCATTCCATAGGTATATATCTGAGCTGCCTGCACTCTTGTCAACCAACCGCCCACAGATGCCCCTTCCTGGTCGATCAGGGGGATCCCGTTTTTCAGAACTGCGATATCTGTAGTGGTTCCTCCCATGTCAAAAACCATTGCATCAGGGGTGTCTGTGAGAAATGTGCCGCCGATTATACTGGAGGCCGGTCCGGAAAGGATGGTTTCAATGGGTTTTTCCCGTGCCATTGCTTCGCTCATCATACATCCATCACCCTTAACCACCATGATGGGTGCATCGATGTGCTTCTCCTGCAGCACTGTTCTTACAGATTCAAGCAGTTCATCTATAATAGGAATTAATTTGGCATTGAGCACTGCAGTAACAGTTCTTTCCTTGAACCCCAGTGAAGTTGTAAGTTGGTGGGCACATACTACAGGTAAATCCAATATCTCATGTACCATTTTCATTACTACAAGTTCATGTTCCGGGTTCCTGACACTCAAATATCCGGAAATGGCAACAGCATCTACTTTCCCTTTTAGATCAATGATGGCCTGACGCGTTTTTTCAATATCAAGTTCTTCACGCGCCTGGCCTTTAATGTCATGGCCTCCAGGAAGAACTGTATAATTTTCTACAGGTAGTGTGCCAATTGGCTCATGACCGAGCATTAATAAGCCGACCTCACACCCTCGCCCTTCCACAATAGCATTTGTGGCCAATGTGGTTGACAAAGAAACAGCACTGATGTCTCTAAATTCTTCAAACTTTAAATTGTTGATACAGTTGCGAATACCGATGGACAAATCTTCACGGGTGGTTAATGCTTTGGCCTTATTTAGTATTGTCTTGTTCTCAAGCTCCACAACCACTCCGTCTGTATATGTTCCACCGGTGTCAATCCCCAACACCAGTGACATTATTCTCGCCTCCAGCCTATAGATTCATGATCAACGGCTGCCTGTATTTTTCAATACAGGCAGCCCATCAATCACCTACAAATCTTAATCCTCACCAGGCATATGGCCTACAGCATTTTCAACAATGTTTCTGATCTTGGCAGCTACATCTTTTGGCAGTGGTTCTGGTTCGTGATAATTGATGATATCACGTACTTTTTCGTTGGCCACCTGGGTTAATGTTTTGCCGCCGGCCTTTTCCCAGATCTCCCGGGCAGCGCGGCTGACCAGCCTTGGTTTGAAGTTCCCGCAGGAATCAAATACCTTATCATCATCATCGAAATCATCATCGAAATCAAAGTCATCGTCACATTCATCCTTGAAATTACCGCCTGGGCCGACCCGTTCGATAACATCCAGAGCCATGGTTTTCTCATCTACACGGATACCATTGGTCAGCCTTCTGGCCATTCCGAGGATTTCGTCACAGATTACTACCAGATCCAGGTTGGAAGTGGCTCCCTGTTCTGCATAACCGATATCGTGGTTCAGGTTGGCACCTGACATATTGGTCATGGCAATAGAGATGGCGGCCTCAATTCCTGCCTGCTCATCAATGATACAGGAGTCTGTACAACCAGCTGTACCAAACATCGGAATTCCCAGATAATGTGCCACATCTGCTAAAGCAGCCAGCAGCAGTGACAGCTCAGGTGCTCCATAGGAGAAGATGGTGGTTGTCATATCCAAAATGGTGTAAACTCCACCCATAATAAATGGTGCACCTTCACGGGTACACTGGCTGAGCACTAAACCGCTCAGGCTTTCACATAATCCCTGTACCATAACACCGGCCAAAGTAGCTGGGGCTGTTCCACCTGCCATAATACATGGTGTGTAAATTGTGGGCAGGTCTTTTTTGGCTCCCATTACCAGTTTTTGGGCTGCTTCCTTGCAGTGTACACCTGGGGAAATCGGCTCTGCATAGAGGCAGATGAAGGGGTTCCTTCGCAGCTCTTCTTCACCACCAGCGACGATCTCAGCCATTTTGATACAGTCCGCCTGACCCCATTGGTCAACACAAACAGTAATGATCGGTTTATCTGTATTTAGAATCTGCTGCTCAAACTCATGCCTGTCGGAAATCAGCAGAGGCACATCCTGGACAATACCCAAAGACATTGCATAGTCGATATTTGGCAGAGCATCAAGAACCTTGGTTGCCCAACCAACTGACTGCCTTGTGGCACGGTGTCTCTCCCCGGTAAATGGGTTTCTGGTAAACGGGGTGCATGGCCCTGACCCAAAATAGGAATTATACCCTTCCACAAAAAGCTCTCTGGCACCGGTGCGGCTGTTGCAAAGTACAATATGCTTCTGGCAGGTTTTCAATGCCTGCTCAAATATATGTGCAGGCACTCTGACCCTTGTACCAGGCTTGCTTTATTGTCTTATTGATGCTGCTGTATCAGTCTCCGTTATAACCACCTTTTTCCAACATCTAGCCACCAACCGCTAATCACCAACGACTATTACGGGAGGCTCACCAACTGCCAACGACCAACCACTAACCACCATTTTCATCTTCTAATGCTGAATCCAGGAGGATGAGATCGATCATCTGATAATCTGCATTGTTTCTTGTGTCTACATCCCGGGTACTCATCTGCTTTCTATATTTCCAAATGCTCTCCTCAGCAATCTCTGCTTCCAATGGATCGGTCACACCCCTGTTCTGCCCGATAATAACAGAGCGGTAAGGGGAAAACATAATTCTCAGGCTGGCCGGTAAGGGATGGCTGATCAGTTCATACCCCTTATGGACCATATCCCTTACCTTAACCAAAACCTGTTCAACTGATCCATCTACAAAAAGCACCTTGTCCGAGTATTTATCTCGTACTTGTGGGTTGTTTGTGACAATTATTTTCTTCATAATCCTCATCCCTCCGGCAGCTGTGAAGGCAGCCGCGGCTGGTTCACGACTAACGACTAACCACTGACCACCAACCACTTACAAGTATCCGTTTTGCTGCAGCAGCTGCACAGCTCTTTCCTTATCCTCCGGAGCTATCATGATAACAGGCCCTGTGCAGCCCATACCGCTTTCCGCGTATATCTTTTCCTTCCATAAAACCTGTACCGCCTCTTCGATTTCCATCACTTCGATTCCCGGAATGTCTTCACTGACCATCTTTTTGGGTGGAGGTGTGATCTCTTCTGCATCACTTTTATTGCTGGCACTCCCTGCAGCTAAAGAGGTGATCAGTTCGTTTAAGCCGGCTTTTCTGGCTGCACTGTATTCCGCCTTTACGATATCTAAAACCCGCCCTCTAGCACACTCAGCTGCATACCGAATAGCTCCAGCAATGACCGGGGCACCAGAGGTCCGGGAGATGATGCAGATAATCCGGTCAAATCCCTCTCCTACACCTGGCCCATATCCGAGCCCTACTGTCTCATAATTTCCCCCACTGCTGTACGCTGACAAAAGCTTAATTAAAACATTGCCGGTAAGACTGTCTATCACCATTACATCAGGAACACCCATTAAGAGGTCATTACCCCTCATCACCATACCGCCGTCACTTCGGGCGGATTCGGCAAAGGTGAGGGGGTACCCCTGTTCTTTCAGTTTCCTCAGTGCTCTTTCCAACTGTCTGGCGCCATCTATGTTCAAAATACCAACAGTTGGCTCTTCTCTGCCGCAGGTCTTAGCTGTGGCAATCCCTAAGAGGGTGTTGTGGAGCATTGCGGTTACCCTCTCTGTGGCAGTCGTTCCTGTTGTGGTGGCAAGAAACATCTCCTTCCCTTTGACCGGGGTGATTACTCTCCCTACTGTGGATACCCCGATAGGGAATGGGTAGTGCATGGTGACCGCGGCATCTAAATTCCCGCTCTCAAGCAGTTCATCCATTTTTGCATGGGATTGCTGCTCATCTTCGGCTTCTACCAACTCAAAGCTGCCCACTGCACCCTTACCGATCAGCACAACATCCAGATCAGGGTTCTGTTTGCGGGCCAGCTCAGCTCCGGCGACCAATTCCTTTACACCATGCTCACTTCCCAGGATGGTGAGGCCAACCCGGATCTTTTTACCATAGGAGCCTGTTTCCAAAGCATCAGCAAGCTCTTCAAAAACCCCAGCAATGGTGGCACGCATCTTTTTTTCGTCCATTATCTCACCTTTCTTTCCTTAATAGGGTAAGAGGTGTTAGGTTAAAAAGATCTATTCCTTGAATGCTTTAGCAAAGTCACGCATCGCTTCAGCGATCATTTTGCGCACCTGTTCCTGATCAAAGCCTGTATCTCTTACGCCGCTGTTTTTCTCTAAAATCAGGGAAACACCGTCAAACAAATTGGTTAATCTCCCAAGGAAAAGGCTGCCCTTACCGATAATCATTGCCCTCTGGATCTGCCCTTCCAGGATCATGTCTCTGGCATGTCCGATAAATGGCACTCCAGAAGGAATGTGTCCCTGGGTGGGCGCGAAACCCGGCATCCCGAAGCTGTCAACAGCCTTCATCAATTCCGCTTTTTGCAGTTCCCCTCTTTTCACAGCCAGAGCACTGATCATTTTAAAATTTGCCATCGGCACATTACCTGCACCGGCAGGTTCTGTGATCTCAGGATTCTGCAGTTCAGGGGCATAGCGATCAATATCTGTGATCTTGTAGCCTATTTTATCCAGGGGATCAGTCACAATCGCGGTCATTACTGCCTGTGGAGAAGCCCCTGAGCCAATTCTGTGCCGCCCGATGGCATCTGTCCTTATGACAGGATTGACACCATCATTTTCCGAGATATGGACAGCAAAAGCACCGAGCATATCCTCCAGTGCTGGCATCCCTTTTTTCACATGATCCCGAGAGTTCATACCCAATTTGGCAGTGGAGCCGCCTCCTACCACAACCACATTACTGTAAATCCCAGACTGCACCAGTGCTGCAGCTTCCACCAGTGAGTGGGCAGGGCCGGCACAGAAGCTGCGGGTGTCAGACCCAGTGGCATTAATACAGCCGCACATTTCACCGATGGATTTGGCAAAGTTGCCGCCGCCCCGCTGGTTCATATCACCACATGCCTCTTCTGAACATTCGATAATGTAATCCACCTGTTCAGGGTTTAGATCTGTTTTTGCCAAAAGGAGCTTGAGCACAAAAACGGCAGATGCCTTATTTGCCAGATTGCCCAGCATGACCTCTGAGGACAGAGCTTCATCAAACTCATGGGCTTTTTTAACACAGCCCACCAGTTGCTGCCCACAGTAAAGGGGTTGAGCAGAATGCTCATCAACCAGTTTTTGTATTTCCTCAACAGGATGGGCTGTACTATCTAGTTTTTTAATATCTATGATATCCTTTAAAATTGGGTGGGACTGCAGTTTTTCCCTTACACCGGTCTGGAAAGCCTCCTCCAACATAACGAGGTCAAAGCTGTCCACGATCTTCATCAATCCGAAGAACTCATCCTCTGGCATAATTTCTCCGTACTGGCCATCCCGTTTGGCATCAGCTAAGGGGTTTTCGTACCAGGGATGTGGTATCTGTTTCAACTGTTCTGGTGTAATATTGCCGATATAGGCCTGATTGGGTGGGTAGCTGACAGCATCTTCAAAGTTTCTCAAGTGTTCAGGCAGTTCTTTGAGGTGATCTGACTGCGCATTCTTGAGCCGCTCTGTTGTTTGGGTAGAACCTTGATATAAAAGCATGCTGTCCGCGTGGACTAAGGCATAAGCTGTTCCTTTGACAACCGGGAAGTTCATTTGTCATCACCTCCATGGTGGTTATAAAGGGTAATGGGTAAAGCAGATCGTTTTACACCATTACCCTTTGTACAGCTGTTCCGGTCAACAGCTTATTTGCGATATGTTTTAACTTCATTAACTATCTCATCAACATCCAGCACCATTTCCATCATACTGATCTGTTCATCATAAACTTCTGCAGGGATTTCTTCTTTTAATTCAAAGATGTGATACGCCTTGAGTCCCAACGAGACTCCAGATAATGGACCTGCAAAGGTCGGATCACCGGTGGCTACAGTTTCGGCAGCAAGTCCAGAGGCCTCTGCTTCTGCTCCTCCGAGCACAACAATTAAATCCTCTTTGCCGTACTTGTCATGTAGATCCTTGATCCGGGCCTGATTTTCCAGATCCATTGCCCCAGCAGCGGTTCAAACAAAGCATTCGGTAGTTGAGAATACTACCTCTGCTTCGGCTGCTTTGATGCACTCTTCGATGGCTGGGCCGGGAATGCCATCCCGGTCACCGAGAATAGCGACTTTTTTGCCTTTCAGCATGTGGATTACTCCTTTCTTTTTTTTGTTTAAATCCAAAAATCACTTAGACCAATTCATTGAGTTTCGCTTCTATATCCTCTGCAGTTACATCTTTGGTTAGTTCTGCAATTTTTTCTCCATCTCTGTAAAAACCGATGGTCGGCAGGCCCAATACCTTCTGGCTGATGGCTAATCTTCTGTTGGATGCGGTATCAAGCTTGCAGAACTTTGCTTTATCCTGATATTTCTCCGCCAGTTTTGCTACAAAGGGCATCAATTCTTTACAGGGCTCACACTTGGGACTCCAAAAGTCCACCACAACCAGACCTTCAGCTTTTAAGACCTCTTCTTCAAATGTTTTCTTATCTACTTCGATCATCTTGTTCACCTCCTTGTATCACTCTGACTGATTTAAGGTATTGAGATGGGATAGAATCGTTTCCTCATTAAAACAGCCGGTAATTTTGACTGCGGATTTTCCTTTGTTAAACAGCAATACACTGGGTATTTTGTCTATTTCATACCTTTTTGCAACCCGTTCATTGCGATAGGTATCCATTTTCACCAACTTAACTGAGTCACCCAACTTATCGGCGGTTTTTTCCAACTCTGCTATTGCCGCGATACTTTCCTCCACCTGGGGAGCCCAGAAAGCAACGATTACCGGCTGTTCAGCCTTTAACACCTGCTCTTTAAAGGCTTCCTCTTCTGCCAGGTATTTTTCTGCAGCAACAGCCGCGACCGCTCCATCACTGGCAGCTGTAATCACCTGTCTGAGGTATTTATCCCTGGCATCACCTGCTGCATATACCCCAGGAACCGAGGTCTCCATCTTTTCATTGGTAATAATGTACCCTCGGTCAGTGAGTTTTACCTTACCCTTTAAAATCTCTGTTTTGGGGACAGTGCCAACAAAGAAGAAGACACCATTTGTCTCCAGTTCGGAAATCTCATTGGTTTTTATGTTTTTGATTAGAACACTTTCTACAATCCCATCTCCTTTGATCTCTTCCAGCACCGAATTCCAGACCCATTTTATTTTCGGGTTGGCAAAGGCTTTCTCTGCACTGACCTTATTGCAGTCCAGGATTCCTTCATCATGGATAACAATAATGGTAACTGTTTCTGCGAATTTGGTGAGATAGATAGCTTCTTCTATCGCAGCATCACCATTGCCCACAACAACAACATCGAGCTCTTCAAAAAAGTCTGCATCACAGGTGGCACAATAGGAAACCCCTTTACCGCGCAGTTCTTGCTCTCCTTTGATATTTAGTGTTCTGGGTGCAGCCCCAGGGGCAAGGATCACGATCTTGCTTTTATACTCTTTACCGCTCTTTGTTTTAACAACTTTAATTTCCCCATCAAGGTCAAGGTCAACAACTTCTTCTTTTAGGATCTCTGTGCCAAAGCTTTCCGCGTGGTCTGCCATGGCTTTCATCAATTCAGGGCCTTTAGTCCCTCTCGGGAATCCCGGGTAGTTTTCCAATTCCTCAGTAGTGGCTGCCTGCCCACCTGGTGTTCCTTTTTGCAGAATAACTGTTTTCAAGCGGGAGCGGGAACCGTAAATACCCGCAGCCAGACCAGCAGGGCCGCCGCCCACTACGATGATGTCATACACCTCTGACAAGATGATCCCCCTTTCCTATATTGCTTTTTACTGTAGAAATACCGCTAACCCAACTCTGACAACTTATTGTTAGTCTTTACACAACCTAAAGAAAAAACAGGTCATGCACTGTTAACCCGTGTGCATTTCAGTGAAATATTAATCGTTTTATTATGATATCTTCAACACCAACTCAATAACTCCTTCTGTATTTTAAAAAAATATCAATAAAACTATTGAAATTTTTTAATAACAAAAGGTTTGATCCAGGGCCAGATAAACAAGCAACCTGTTTATCTGGCACAGCGTTCGGAAAAGGCTGACTTCTGCCTTTGACAAACAATGGGTAACAACAGTTGAAGTAAACCGGGGTTTGATAGTCGACTATACACAATAGTAAGCAATTTCGGTGCCAGTCAGAATGGGTTGTTAACGGAAGCGGCAGCAAAACGAAAAAGCAGGAGCTTTTTCTATAACAACTCCTGCTTAATTCTCTCAACAAAAACATCGATGTGCCGTTTTGCTTCTATGGCGGCTTTATCTTTATCTCTTGCTTTGAGCGCTTCAACAATTTGCGGCATTGTGTCAAGGAAAAGGCTATCATCATTGATGTCTTTTTGCACATAAAACCACAACCGATCTGTATGCATATGTAGATAATATAGGATCTCTACCAAACATGGATTGCCACAGCTTTCGAAAATGGTTTCATGAAACAGCGCATCTTCTATGATCATTTTTCTGTATTCTGTTTCAATATCATAATTTTTTATTCTTTCTATAATACCTTCAAGAACACGAATATTTTCTTCGGTCATTCTGTCTGCTGCTAAACTAGCTGCAAACCCTTCCAGTTCACGGTTCACCTCAAATAAAGATTTCATATACTTAAAATCTATCGGTGCCACCTGTGCTCCATATCTAGGTATAATATCCATTAAATTGACGGTTTTCAGCTGCTCAAATGCCTTCCTTACCGGTGTCCTGCTGACGCCAAATTCATTGGCGATATCAGCCTCATTGAGAACCTGTCCAGGACTGTATTCAAGCTGCACGATCCTCTTTTTCAGTATCTCATAGAGACGGTCAGATTTTATTTCTTCAGCCACTTATGAAATTCACTCCTTTTCTATTTCCAAATACATTCTACTATAAAATCAAAAGAAATACACTCGTTATTTTAGTAAAAAACAATTTATTTTCTATGTGATCATACCTTTGATCATACAACTGGTCAAGGGGTGCAATCAAAATAGTGATCCGGTAACACCTGGGTATCGAAAATGATAACTGTGTGTGGCTCTTAGGGGAGAGTGAAAATTTGATTTGAGCCGTTAAAAATAAAAACATAAATCCAAATATCGGGATTTATGTTTAGTGGTTTAATATTTATTAATTTGGCGGGAGCGTGTGGGAATCGAACCCACCGAAGACATGTCAACCATGCCTTCCACTGGATTTGAAGTCCAGGCGCACCACCAGGTACAAACCGCCCCCACAGAATTAGTATTTTAACACAACTAGTAGTGCATGTCCAGCGCAAGCCACTCTACTAAAATGTTTGCCTTCTAATCTAAAAAAACGAACAATTAAGCATAGCCCTTCCAATCAGCGGATCGTACAGTTATACTATGTTCTTTTAATGTTTTAACAACAGCTTCAACATCTTTGTTCCTCAGCTGGAGCACAAGATTGGCTTTACCTAATTTATCGTGGAAAACTGCCAGGTGAGATATATCACCGCCATTTTTCCAGATGATTTCAGAGACTCTAACCAGCATACCTGGTTTATCCTCCAGTTCCAGATCCAACCTGGTTCCTGGATCTCTAAGCCCCATCATCTCCATAAATGCATCGAAAATATCACTCTCTGTGATAATACCTACCAGTTCGCCATCGTCCACTACAGGTATAGCTCCAATCTCATGGTCACGCATAATCAGTGCAGCTTGTTCCAAATAGGCATCAGGTGAAATGGAGATTACCTGCTGCTTTTTAATGATGGTTCCGATTTTGGTACGGGACAAAAGGTAATTTAATTCAAAAACACTTAATGATGTAGCAGGAGAAGGAGAAACCTCACTTAAGTCTCGGTCCGTTACAATCCCAACCAACTTCCCCCGGTCTAAGACCGGCAGACGACGGAAATTACCCTCCCGCATCAAAGTTAAAGCCTCAGCAATAGTTGTCTGTGGTGAAATAGCTACAGGATCGGGAGTCATTTTATCTCGCACACGCATATCAAACTACCCCCTTTTCAATTTAATTATACCACTGAAATTTAATTCCTGCCTATCCATATGTTTTGCCTGATAGATCTATGATAAAATTAAGCCTTTTATCGATGACTAAACCACCAATACTATTTTAGCCTCCGAGGTAGGCTTTTTTCACATCCTCATGCTGTGCCAGTTCCTCTGCAGTGCCTTCCAATACGATTCTTCCGGTTTCCAACACATATGCTCGATGGGCGATTTGGAGAGCCATACGGGCGTTCTGTTCTACCAAAAGTATGGTTGTCCCATCTTTGTTGATCTCCTGGATAATAGAAAATATCTCTTTAACCAAGAGAGGTGCCAAACCCATCGATGGCTCATCAAGCAGCATCAGCTTTGGCCGTGTCATCAATGCCCTTCCGATAGCTAGCATCTGCTGCTCCCCACCGCTTAAAGTCCCAGCCACCTGCCCGATGCGCTCCCGCAGCCGGGGAAACCGTTCCAACACACTCTCCATATCCTGTTTAATCCCTTTGGCGTCTTTTCTAATATAAGCACCCAATTCCAGGTTTTCCAGAACAGAGAGATTAGCAAAAATACGGCGGCCTTCAGGCACCTGGGCGATCCCTTTCTTTACAATGTCATGGGCAGCTGTTTTGGAGATATCATCCCCTTGAAAAGTAATCGTGCCTGAAGAGGCTTTGACTATTCCGGAGATTGCTCTCAAGGTGGTGCTTTTTCCTGCTCCATTGGCACCGATCAGACTGACGATCTCTCCCTCACCCACTGTCAGGTTGATCCCTTTCAATGCCCAGATTGCACCATAATGAACATTAACATCTTCTAGATTTAGTAGGGTTTCTATCCTTCCCATGCTGCCACCTCCTCATCTCCCAGATAGGCCTCAATAACCCGTGGATTCTGCTGAATTTCCTGGGGCGTTCCTTCAGCGATCAAGGAACCATAATCTAGGACCAATACCCGCTCACAAAGGCTCATCACCAGGGACATATCATGCTCGATCAAAATGATGGTCAGATCAAACTTATCCCGGATCCACCTGATCAGCCCAAGGAGATCATGGGTCTCCTGGGGGTTCATGCCTGCAGCAGGCTCATCGAGCAGCAGGAGTTTCGGTTTGGTTGCCAGGGCTCTGGTGATCTCCAGACGGCGCTGCTCCCCATAGGGCAAATTTTTTGCCTTTTCATGAGCGTGTTTCCTGAGATCAAAGATCTCCAGCAGTTCTAAAGAAGCCTTCTCAATCTCAGCCTCCCTGCGATAAAAGGGTGGTATCCGCACAAAAGCAGGAGTTAAGCCATAATTTACAACCACCTGGTAGGCAATCTTTACATTATCCAATACTGATAGATTGCCGAACAGGCGAATGTTTTGAAAGGTGCGGGCAATACCCATTTTGGTGATCTGATGGGGATGCCTGCCTTTTAAATCTTTGCCATCGAAAACTATATTTCCGCTGGTAGGATGATAAAGACCTGTTAATAGGTTGAAAACCGTTGTCTTTCCTGCACCATTTGGCCCGATTAAACCAATAAGTTCTCCCTGTTTCATCTCAAGTGTGAAGTTGTTGATAGCCACAAGCCCGCCAAAGGCCTTAGTGAGCTTGTTTACTGCCAACAGCGCCATTAAAGACACCCCCCAACTTCTGCAGCATATTTAAGGTAACCTCTTTTTCCCCTAATAAGCCCTGGGGGCGGAAAACAGCTGAAACAATCAGAAGTAAAGCGTAAATAACCATCCTCAGTTCAGGGATCGCCTGCAGAAAAGCAGAAGCTATAGTGATCAGTACTGCTCCAACCACAGAACCGGTCAGGCTCCCCAAACCCCCTACCATTACCATTACTAGTACATCAAAAGTCAGCATAAAACTAAGCTCTCTGGGCTGAAGGATTGTATAATAGTGGGCATAGAGAACTCCGGCAAGCCCTGCCAGAGCAGCCCCGATAACAAAGGCCAAAACCTTATAATAAGTAATATTAACACCCATCATCTGGGCAGCCAGGTCATTTTCCCGCACTGCCAGACAGGCACGCCCATGAGAAGAAACGATAAAATTCCTGATCAGCAGCAGTGACACCACCACACTGCAAAAGATAATCGGCCAGTTAACCGCCGCCGGAATACCCATCAGTCCAGAGGCGCCTCCCACATAATCGATATTCATCAAAACAACCCTGACAATCTCCCCAAAGCCTAAAGTGGCGATTGCAAGATAGTCACCTCTCAGCCTCAGAGTAGGCAGACCAACAATTAACCCTGCTACTGCCGCTCCCAGCATACCGACTATAATCGCCAAAGGGAAGGGAAGCCCGAGATTTGCTGTGACAACAGCACCACAATAAGCACCTACAGCCATAAAACCGGCATGCCCCAGGGAAAATTCCCCTGTGAAACCATTGATCAGGTTTAAACTGGCGGCCAGAATGATATTAATCCCAACCAGATAGAGGTTTGTTACCCAGTATCCGGAAATCAAACCACTGCTGATCCCTACTTGAACAGCAACAAAAAGCATTGCCAGAGCTAAACAGATAATTAGTGTTGAAAGATATTTCTTCAAAATCATCCACCTACACTTTCTCTTGAACGCCTTTACCAAGCAGTCCAGTAGGTCGAATTAAAAGAACAAGAATCAAAATGATAAAGGCAACAGCATCTCGGTACATAGAACCGCCGAAGCCAGCGACCAGTGATTCGGTCATTCCTAACAATATCCCCCCGAGCATAGCCCCGGGTATACTGCCGATACCCCCAAGAACCGCGGCAATAAATGCTTTCAACCCAGGCATAAGGCCCATCAAGGGTTGAACAGAGTTAAAATAAATACCATAAAGTAAACCAGCGGCAGCGGCCATAGCAGAACCGATAAAAAAAGTAATAGCAACAGTGGAGTTCACATCGACCCCCATCAATTGAGCCGCCTGTCCATCGAATGATACCGCCCGCATCGCTTTTCCGGTGCGGGTTCGATAGATGATGTACTGCAGGATAATTACCAGAATCAGTGTAGTACCTAACACCAGCAGATCCTTATTGGTGATGGTAACTCCCCATAATGAATATATCTTCTCTGGAAAGAACCCTGCGGGATAGGTTCGTATGTCAGCTCCCAGAAAATACATCATAATATATTCAAGAAAGAGAGAAACACCAATAGCGCTGGTTAAAGCAGCAAGCCTGCTCACAGGGCGCACCCTGCGGTAAGCCACGCGCTCAATTACAACTCCAAGGATTGCACAAGTAAGCATCGCGATGGCCAAACTGGGAATAAAGCCAAACCCCATCAAGGCACATCCAAGCGCCACATAAGCTCCTACCATAATTACATCACCGTGGGCAAAATTGATCAATTGGATAATACCGTAAATCATGGTATATCCCACAGCGATTAAAGCGTAAATACTACCCTGTGATAATCCGTTGAGCAGCTGCTGCAGAAGATCTGGCATTTTTTTCACCTCCAATTTCTGTATTCTCCAAGAGCAGGAAAAAGGGAAGGGTGAATCCCTCCCTTACCTGTCTTGAAATATGTTAGTTTAATGCTCGGGCTGCATTTTCTGGATCAGTTTCTGTTTGCCATCTTCCATCTGAATGATTGAAATCTCTTTGATGGGATTGTGTTTCTCGTCATAAGAGAGCTTTCCTGTTACCCCTTCAAAACCTTCGATATTTTCCAGTGCCTGCTGGACCTTCTCTGAGTCTGCAGATTCCGCTTGTTTGATAGCCTCAACCAGTAGGCATGCGGTATCATAACCTAAAGCTGCAAAGGCATCAGGTGTGGTATCATACTTCTCCTCATATGCCTTTACAAAGTTCTGGATACGTTCAGCCGGGTCCTCTACAGAGTAATGGTTGGTGAAGTAGCAGTTATTGAGATTATCAGCACCGGCAACATCCACCAATTTCGGTGAATCCCAACCATCAGCACCCATGATAGGCAGATCAATACCCAACTCACGGGCTTGTTTGATGATCATCCCTACCTGGTTGTAATAAGCAGGTACATAAATAAATTCAGGGTTTTTAGAAGAAATGCTGGTTAACTGCGGTTTGAAAGCTGTATCCTGGGACACAAAACCTTCTTCAGCAACAATAGTACCGCCCTTTTCGGTAAAGAACTCTTTGAAAGTGTTGCCCAAGCCTACACTGTAATCATTGTTCTTATCAACCATAATGGCGCCGTTCTTCAATCCCAGTTCATCATAAATATAACTGGCCATAACCTGTGACTGATCCGGGTCGATAATGCAGACGCGGAATATATAGTCTTTTACCTTGTTGGTTTTCTCATCATAAGTAACCTCAGGAGCAGTTGCTGCAGGAGCTAATACAGGGATCTTGGCAGCTGTAGCCACCGGTTCTTCTGTCTGCACTGCACCTGTTACAGCAGGACCGAGTATAGCCACAACACCATCGGATACAAACCTTTCCGCGATATTGCGGGCTTCTCTATTCTGGGATTTGTTATCCTGTACCAGAGGCTCTATCTTTTTACCAAGCACACCACCAGCTTCATTGATCTCATCAAATGCAAGCATAATTCCGTTCTTACAGCTGGTTCCATAGGTAGCCACCTCACCTGATAACTCAAAGTTGACACCTACCTTAATGGTATCACCTTCAGCCTGCTGGGCATCTCCACCACAGCCTGTTACAAAAATTCCACACAGAAAGATCAGCGCTGTAAATACGGCTATATACGCTGTTCCTTTCTTTCGTAAATATTTCACAATAACACCCCTTCCAGTTTCCTTTCTCTTCTCTCAAAATAAAATAGACCCGCCCATAGGCCTCCCTGTTTCAAATATACCCCCAAAAAACCCCCCTTCATTTAAAACTACCTCCTTGGACGCCCAGGAGGTGTCATAAAAATAGTTATTCAAAGGTTATTCTGCATAATTTCAAAAAACCCTCTTTACGAAACAGGATTTTTTCCCGAATGTGATAATAGCACTCTTTTGTCTCCAACTCGCTTGGTTTTTTTCTTGCGGTCAAAGTATTCCAGAAGAGGTAGACAAAAACGCCTGGATGTACCAAGTATATCTCTGGCCTGTGCTATGGTCAAATCACCCTGTTCTAA
>CAZZEY010000007.1:0-15051 GCA_964653445.1 uncultured Syntrophaceticus sp.
ATCAATAGTACTTTTTTGCTAAATACTACTAAATACAGTGCCAGGCTTGCTTTATTGCTTTTTGCTCAGTTTTTTATTAATGCGGGGCCGCTGCTTGTCCCAAGCCGGGCTGCACCTGCCTTTAAGAGGGATAGCGCACTTTCCCTTGTTCTAATTCCTCCGGCAGCCTTAATCTGCAGCTCATCTCCCACTATTCGGTGGATCAATTCAACATCATGTACACAAGCACCTTGCGGGCCAAAACCGGTAGATGTTTTGATAAAATCTGCTCCAGCTGCCTGTACAACATGTGCTGCTTTAATCTTTTCCTGGTCAGTGAAATAACAGGTCTCAATAATCACCTTAACCACCAGGCGGCCTGCACCGACCTGCACCACATCCCGGATCTCCTGCTCCACAACTTTCCACTTCCCCTCTTTAAGAAGGCCGATATTGATCACCATATCAATCTCATGGGCACCTTCTGCTAGAGCGTTTTCCACCTCAAAAACCTTTGCTGCACTGGTCTGGAAACCAAGGGGGAAGCCCACCACTGTAATAACTCTAACTGTGCTTTCAGCAAGGAGATCCCTGGCCAACCCTATCCGTGAGGATGGGACACAGACCCCATAAAACCCATATTCCACTGCCTCACGGCAGAGACGCACATAATCACTCTCCACAGCGTCAGCCTTTAGTAATGTGTGTTCTATATACTTGGCAAGTTTATCTTGCATAAAAACCTTACCTCACTAACTGGTATCCCAGGGAACGCAGGATCTTTTCATCATCCCGCCAATCCTTTTTTACCTTAACCCACAATTCCAGATATACTCGACAGCCAAAAAACGCCTCCAACTCCTGCCGGGCAAGTTTTCCGATCTCTTTTAGCAGCCCGCCCTTTTTCCCAATGATAATCCCTTTTTGGGAATCACGTTCCACATAAATCGCACCAGCCAAATAAATTACACCATTGGGGCGCTCTTGCATCTGTTCTATGACCACAGCAACCGCATGGGGAACCTCTTCTCTGGTAAGGTGCAGCACCTTCTCCCGAATAACCTCTCCAGCCACAAAAATCTCCGGCTGATCGGTGACCATCTCCGCAGGATAGAAAAAGGGGCCATCTGCCATATTTTCAGTGATAACATTTTTCAGCTGATCCAGGTTTTCACCGTTCAACGCAGATACAGGAATAACATCCTGAAAACTGTACCTCTTTTGGAACCAATCGATGAGCGGCAGGAGTTCTGTTTTTTTGATCATGTCGATTTTATTTAAAACAAGCAGTACAGGAGTTTTAATATTCCGCAGCTGCTCTAAGATATACTCCTCTCCACTGCCTGGAGGAACCGATGCATCCACCACATAGAGCACCAGATCCACCTCATCCATGGTGTTCTGCGCGATCTTGGTCATATATGCACCTAGTTTATGACGGGGCTTATGAATTCCCGGTGTATCGATGAAAACCGCCTGGGCATCTTCTGTGGTCATTATCCCCAGAATGCGGTTCCTGGTGGTCTGTGGTTTGTCTGATACGATGGCAATTTTACAGCCTACAAATTGGTTAAGCAGTGTGGATTTCCCCACATTGGGCCTTCCAATGATACAGATAAAACCCGATTTAATGGAAAACACCTCACTTTTATTCTGATTCTTCCTCTGCTGATGCCGACAAAGATAAATGAAAAGCCATGGGAAGAAGCTCCTGGAGAGATCGCTCCTCCAAACCTTTCTCCCCTGAACGGATAATGCGCAGATCCGGAGCAAATTCAGCCAGACACTGCAGACACGCCCCACAGGGCCAGGATGGCTTATCCGCCCAGAGGGCAAGGGTGACAAAATCCCGCACACCTGCAGATATCCCATTAAACAGAGCCACCCGCTCTGCACAAGTGGTCAGTCCATAAGATGAATTTTCGATATTACACCCGGTAAATACTGCACCGTCCTTACTGAGCAGTGCAGCCCCCACAGAAAATCCTGAATAAGGAGCATATGCTTTTAATGCTGATTTTTTAGCAATATCCAGCAGTTCATCATCCATGACTTTATCCATAAAACCACCCCCACCTATAAAAGAGCCCATAGATGCGGTACGAAAATAAGCAGACCGATCACAACAGCACTAATAGCAGCGGTCAAAACAGCTCCTGCAGCAATATGTTTGGCCAGGCGTGCACCGATGCTGTATGTTTTAACATAAAGATCAATAGCCTCTTCGATGGCTGTGTTGAACATCTCCGCTGTGATTACCAGAGCAATGGCAAAAACTATCACAGCGAATTCCAAACGACTCAAATTCAACAGCAATGATGCCAGGATAACTAGCACTGCAGCTGCCAAATGAATCTTCATATTTCTCTGGGTCAGCATGCAGTGCCAAATACCTGACAGAGCATCACTGAAACTTTCTTTAATCTTTCGCTCCGCCATTCTCATCTGACCTGCCAATATCGATTTGTCGCAAAGCCTTCTTTTCCTTTGCCCTCATGATAACAGCTTCCTCTTCTGTCAAATGATCATACCCCAGAAGATGCAGCATGCCATGGACAGCCAGAAAAACCATCTCCCTGACCAATGAGTGCCCATATTCCTGTGCCTGTGCCTTGGCCCGGGGTAGAGAGATCACAATATCACCCAGCAGGAACTCCTCTCCTGGGCCTTCTTGCAGATCATCATCCATCATGGGGAAAGAGAGAACATCAGTTGTACCCTGAACCCCACGGTAGCGCTCATTTAACTCCGCCATCTCAGCATCATCTGTCAATACCATGCTTACCTCAACAGCATCCCGAAACTCACGGGAAAACGCCTCTCCATCCAGTACTGCTTCCAAGGCCTTTTTCAACAGGCCATTAATCTCGTCTCCAACTTCCACCTGGCTCTGTTTTTCACTAATTAACAACTGCACCCCTGGATTTTCTCCTTTCCAGTTCTGTAATCAAGGCAGCCTCAGGGTATTCGATCCTGGAGTGGAAGATTCCCCCCAAAACCCGGACAAAAGCTGAGGCTATCTTATCCAAATCCTTAAAAGTTAGATCACACTCTTCCAACTGGCCATCATGGAGTTTATCCTTGATAATTTTTCTAGTCAACCCTTCCAGCCTGCCTGGTGTCGGCTTCTGCAAAGAGCGAATCGCAGCTTCCACACTGTCTGCTAGCATCACCAGTGCAGCCTCTCTGGTTTGGGGTTTATTAGAATCATATCTAAATTCCTCTTCTGTCACTAACTCCGGCCGGTCACTTTCCAGCGCCTTCTGGTAGAAATAGGCCACCAGACTGGAGCCATGGTGCTGCTCTATGATCCCCTGGATATCAGGAGGTAGTTTATGCTCCCGTGCCAATTCTAATCCATCTTTGACATGTGAGGTTATTATCAGTGTGCTCAAACTAGGAGCAATCTTATCATGGGGATTTTCCCTGGACATCTGGTTTTCTATAAAGAAATATGGCCGCTTCAATTTCCCGATATCGTGATAATAGGAACCTACACGCACTAACAGCGGGTCCGCTTTAACCGCTTCAGCAGCAGCCTCTGCCAGATTACCCACAAGAATACTGTGGTGGTATGTTCCTGGTGCCTCCAGCAGCAGACGTTTGAGCAGCGGTTGGCTTGGATTGGAAAGCTCCAGCAGGCGTACAGTACTGGTAATGCCGAAGGCTGACTCCAAATAAGGAAGTGACCCTAAAGCAAGAATTGAAGAAGTGATTCCATTTAAAATCCCCATACCCATTCCTGCTAAAACCATGCCCAGAGCAGCTTCATTGAGCAGCCCCAGGATCAGAATCATTCCCACATTGGCTAAAGATATATAAAACAACCCCCCTCTGAGCAGGTCAGAGCGGCTGGCAAATGACCCAATCCCGTAAATAACTGCCATACACCCAACAAAAGCCACAACAGCAAAAGAGATCTGCCCATCGGTCATTACTCCCACAAGGATACTAAACAGAAAAGAAGTAAAAACCGCTAGTCCTCTGTCAAACAAAACAGTTATCAAAATGGCACCCCCGGCAACCGGAAGCAGATAACCTATCAGGGCCGCAATTTCCGCTCGGGGGCTGATATTGATCATAGATATCGCTTTAGCTACCACAATGGTAAGGGTGAAGACCAATCCATAAAGCAGTATATACTGGTCATTTTTGAGCAGATCCCGACGGAATTTAGCAAAATAAAAAGCGATTAAACCACCCATCACCAACACAAAAAGGATTACTCCTAAAAGACGCGGCCACATACCACGCCCCTGCATCAACCCCAACTGGCGTAATACTGCCAGATCCAGCTTAGTGATAATGTCACCCTCACGCACAATCACCTGACCAGCCTGATAGGTGCGCACTATATTAGGTATTTCTGCCCGGGCCTGCTCGACCCTTCTTTCATAGGTTTCATTGTCAAAGATCAGGTTCGGTTCAATTACACGTACCAGTACAGCTGACACTACAGATTCCCATTCATCAGGTATTTCGGAAATTGTCACTCTATAAACCAGATTATCCCTTGCATTGGCCAACCCGTCAGACTTCAGTCCATAACGCAGCTCATCCTGGATAAAGCTTCTGCTCAAAGACTGTGCATTATCCAGTTCCTGGTCATCAGCTGCCAGCACTGCTGCAAAAGAATCGATAGAAATATCATCCAGATCAGAGTTTGATATACCTATCTCCTCTTTCATAAAACTGCGCAACTGCGCCACTTTATCTTCGGGAGACAGCTCCATATCCCGCAATTCCCGAACCTTACCAAATACACTATCTATTTGATCATGCTGCCTTTGTAAAGCATCAGTATCTTCCTGATAAGATTTTTCCACTCTATTTTCCGCTTCATTGCGCAGCCGTTCTGTTTCTTCCTCATCTACATAAACAATGGTCCGTGGAGCATATATATTAGTAGGGCAGACCTGTCCCTCTTTAAATGAGTATCCTCCGGAGAGAAAACAACTACCGACAATAACAACAGCAGCAAGGAAAAATAAAAATCCCCAAAGGACCTGCTTAAATGTCCGGCTCTTCAGTTTTTTCCACAGCTGCCGGAACAGGGAATTATCATCTTGCAAATCAAGCATAGATGTCACTCCTAAATATTGTTGTGGAGCTTACTCTTTTTGCTTCTCATAGTGATCATAGGCCTCAATAACCTTCTGTACTAATGGATGCCTGATTACATCTTCCCCAGTGAAATTGACAAAAGCAATTCCCTCCACATCACTTAAGACATTCTGCACCTCAACCAAACCCGATGACTGTCCCTTGGGCAGATCAATCTGGGTAATATCCCCTGTGATCACTGCCTTAGAACCAAAACCAAGTCGTGTCAAAAACATCTTCATCTGTTCTGGTGTAGTATTTTGCGCCTCATCCAGAATAACAAAAGAATCATCCAGTGTTCGGCCCCTCATATACGCAAGAGGTGCAACCTCAAAAACATTGCGTTCCATATAGCGCTGCGCCTGGTCAGCACCCAATACATTATATAATCCATCATACAAAGGGCGCAGGTAAGGGTCAACCTTTTCTTGAATATCACCTGGAAGAAAGCCCAGTTTCTCCCCGGCCTCTACCGCAGGGCGCACAAGCACAATCCTGTTAACATCTTTGTTTTTGAATGCCTGCACAGCCATAACCACAGCCAAATAGGTTTTACCTGTTCCGGCAGGGCCTATAGCAAAAACCATATCATTTTCCCTGATGGCCTGAATATAGCGCACCTGACCGGCAGTCTTGGGGCGTACAGGTTTCCCCCGATGATTGGTCAAGAGCACCTCAGAACGAATATCCACCAATTTTTTCCGGGAACTGCCTTTGACCAGATGCCAGGCATAATTGATATCACTGACTGTCACAGGGTTCCCTTCTTTGCTCCAGGCAATCAGCTGTTCCAGAAGAGCAATGGTGTTCCTAACAGCATCTGCATCACCCCGGACTATGATATCATCACCCCGGGCAATGATATTGGTTGCGCATTTCTCCTCTATAAACTTGAGATTGGAATCAAGGTTGCCAAAGAGATTATACGCAGCGCTGTTGTCATTAACCGATATTTTAGCTTCCTCACAACCTGTCAAGCTTTTTCTCAACCCCCTATTTATTGGATATCATAAAACAATTAAAGAAACTCAACTTTTTTGACTGCTTTTTTCCTTAGCCTGAAACGGTTGGGTGATTCCGATCTCCTCTCTGGTTTCAACTGTAAGAAGCACCCGGACAGGATTATCATCCTTGGACCCAATTACCTTGTATTGACGGCTGACCGGTTCTGCCTTATCAGGCAGCCCCTTGACTGCCTGATCCCTGGCACGGCCTGCAGCCAATTCCTTTGCCTCTTCAAAAGTACGCTGGAGTCGCGCCCGTTTGATCTCTTTTGCTTCTATTGTAACAAATTCGACGGGCAGATTTAGATTCCTCCATTGTGGAAATTTACTCCTGGTGGTCTTGGCCCGAAAAAACTTATAAGGTATTTGAGACGGCCCATGTATAGTAATTTCCTTATCACCCAACTTAATACAGTATATTTTAACCGTTCTATTTGTTTCCTCCTCAATAACCTCATTCCGTGGGGCTTCTCCATAAAAACGGTACCATGTTCTGGCATATACTACCCCCTGGGCCTGGACAAAATCCACGGGTTTACGAGGTGTTGGTGGCTGCGGGTTCTGATTATTTGGGTCAGGTTCAGGCTCAGGGGGATAAATCTCCCCTGAAATAAGTATCTGTCCTTTCTTTACCAGGTCACCCTCTTTCACAACAGGTTGTCCGGTTAAAGCCAGCATGCTGTCGATGATGCCATCTTTTTTAGCAACGATATGGCATGTCCCTATACTTTTTGGGGGGCTCACCTTTTCTACAATTCTGATCCGGGAACGAGGGCTGACATGCACCTCAGCATAGGAGATTTCTGGCAGTTCCCGCAGCAGATAATTAACCACCTGATCACGATCAACTTGATAACGCAAACTGCCAGGCCTTAAACCCTGTTCAGCAGCCAGGCGTTCAATTTTATCGGGGCTGATCTGATCGGTTCCCTCAACTTCCACAGTGTAAATAAAAGATGATAACAAATAAAGCAGAAACAAAAAAACAAACCCACCCACAAACAGCATGCGCCTGCGGCGAAAGCGATTAACCAAAAAAGGGAATCCCCGTTTCTTGCGAATACGGACACGGCAGCCGCTCTGGCGTGCCAGATGGCGCAGAGTGCGAAATGTATGGGCATAGACCTTTACAATCAGAGTATCAGGGCTTGTCCAAGTGAGGTCCCACAGATAAACACCCCTGGTAAAGGCCAGATTGATGAAACGCTCCGGGTGAGTACCTTTAACCACCAAAACCAGGTAGCCAAAAAAATAGGCCCAAATTTTTCTCATGATCACAGCTGCCAGCCCCCTTTACCCCTCGAACTACTCCACCAGTGTCAGTGAGGTAATCTTACCATCAACAGCTATTTCATCTGGAAAAATATTGCGCAGGACCAGCCCTTCCCCATCAATAACCAGTTCACCAAGACTAGTGCTGACGCGGATTCTTTCTTTTGTATATTCCATAATGCCCCGGTGGTTCTCAATGATCAGCTGTATGTTTCCCAATAGTTTAATCTTGGGTAGATCCATCATCAGGTCCTTAGGAAGCTCGAGATAATCAGCCAAAAACTCAATCCGTTTTTTGCGGTCTTTAAACAAAAAAATCCCACCTTTCTCTTTCTTTACCAGCTTATGCATTTCCGGTGAGAAAGAGAACAGGCGGATAAAAACAGATATAAAAAGAACAAACGGGCTATTTTAGCCCGCTTGTGGATATCAACAATTATTGTACTGACCGAAGAAGTTCTCTTACAACCTGGTTAACCAGTTTTCCATCAGCACGTCCTTTTACCTTAGGCATCAGGACACCCATTACTTTACCTAGATCACGCTCACTGTTGGCACCCACAGAAGCTATCACTTCCTGTGCCACCTGGCTTATCTCATCTTTGTTCATCTGTTGGGGAAGGTATTCCTCAAGGATCTTGATTTCATTTTCCAGTTCCGCCACTCTCTCCTGACGCCCTGCATTCTGGTAATCTGGAAGAGCATCCCGGCGCATTTTTAATTCCTTGGCCAAAACTTCGACAATTTCTTCATCTGAAAGTTCGTGTCCAAGTGCTATTGCCCGGTTTTTAATGGCGGCACGGGCCATGCGAATCACTGAAAGACGTAATTTGCCTGTATTACGTGCCTTCATAGCTTCTTTCATATCTTCGTAAAGGCGATCCTTTATAGACATAAAAACACTCCCTATCAGGACCAGCGGCGTTTGCGCGCTGCTTCGGACTTCTTTTTCCTGCGCACACTAGGCTTCATATAATGCTCGCGCTTCCTGACCTCGACCAATACACCGGATTTCTGGCAGGAGCGTTTAAAACGCCGCAGAGCACTGTCCAGTGATTCATTTTTTCCAACCCTGATCTCAGTCATAACTATTTCTCCCTCCCCCCCAGACCAAGTTCCGTGTAATGATAATTGCTGCATATAGAGTACTATTCCTAGTCGATGGTAAAAAGGGTTCTGTTCAATACAGTTTTAATTATACACCAGCACATTTAAAACCGTCAACCAAACGGGATTGGTAACCCATAACCACAGCTGCAATAACCGCCCCGGTTTCCTGCACCTGGTGGGCAATCCCCTGGACCAGCACCTCCTTCAAGGGAAGACTGCGCATCCGGAACCCTTCCTCCACCATGGCCCGTACCTGTTCCTCTGCCTCTTCCTTGGTGCAGTTCCCTTCGAATTCCATAATTACACCATAGGTATCCGGGCTGATGCCCACACCGATAGCTGCTGCGATCATCTGCCCGGGGGTACTGCTGGTGAGATACCCATATGCAGTAAATGAAGGAGTCCCCGGTGGGATCCACAAATTAGGAGTTAATTGAGCATTGGGCGGTAAAATGCTGCTCACACGAACCAGGTTGAGATTGCCGATCCCTGCATCGATTAGAGCTGCATCAAAAGCATTTAAAGGGGTCGTACCTTCCCCATGCCCTACAACCAGTTTATACTTATTTGGAACAGGAAACACAAACTCGCCTCCTTGCCATTTAATACGCTTTATTATATGGAGTTCAGATCGGTTTGGTACCAACACCAAAAGGTTATGGCGGCCGCGTCTATTGCATATAAATTAAAAAACGGCGGTCACAGTATGAAAGGGGGCAGCAGGTGATGGGTTTCCTGGTGGCTTTTCTTGCTTGTGCAAGCACTCTTTCCGCTGCACTAGCAGTATATTACTGGCATCTCGGTGATCAAAACATCCTTTTTGAGGTAGAAGCTGCCCGAGATTTGGTTGTCCAGCATGATCATATGAGAGACGAAATTATTTGCCGCTGTTTAATACCACTGACCAACAAAGGTGAACTGCAGGGAATGGTCAACAACGTCTTCTGTCAGCCGGTTTACTGCGGGAAAATCATGAAGGGCATGGAAATCAAGGCACACCTTAGAGTTAAAGATCAGATACGGGAAAACGGGTATTGGGAATCACTGATACTGAAAAAAAATGCTTACTTTCTCACTGAACTGGAGGTCAGAATCAATCATACCTTATTTGATATACCAACCTTAATTAGCAAAGTGCCCCGACTCACAATGGTTATCTATTATCAAGTTGTAGGGCGTAAGGGGATCCAGTGGAGGCTGGCTGAACTGGCTCTACCATTGAAAAATGCGCAGTCCAGCCATCAAGAGTTAAAACAGGTAAAAGGTGGTTGATGCGTGTGTCCGTACAGGTAATCCCTGTGCATACAAAATTGGTCACACCTGATGATGACCTGCTGGAAGTGATCAGAGATTACGCGGGCCCCCTTCTTCAAAAGGGGGATATTCTGGTGGCTGCAGAAACAATGGTTGCCATTTCCCAGGGAAGGTTGATCAGACCGGAAAATGTGAAACCAGGAATGTGGGCACTGTTTATATCCCAGTTCGTTCATCAGGATGGCAGCCTATCCTCACCCTTTGCACTGCAGGCGGTAATGAATGAAGAAGGCACTTGGCGGGTGGTAACCGCCTTTGTGGTCAGCATTTTCACAAGGATTTTTCTCAGACGGAAAGGTGATTTTTACCGTCTGGCAGGAAAACAGGCAGCTTTGGTGGATGATATCACAGGTACAGTACCACCTTTTGATAAGTACATAGTGATGGGACCCCTGGAGCCGGAAAAAGTGGTGGCAGCCATTAAGGATGAATTCGGGGTCGAGGCAGCTATCATAGATGCCAATGATCTGGGCAGATCACAAATCCTGGCAGCAACAAAGCGTGTTGATCAAAAACTGCTCTTACGTTTATTCAAAAAAAATCCCGCTGGGAATGCTGACGAGCAGACACCTCTGGTCATCGTCAGGAGAACCTCATAAAACCCTTTTTGTACCATTTATACTTCTTTTTGCATACACTATAAAAGCAGTTGATCAGCGGAGGGGTTAAGATGGCTCTGCAGAGGGATGAAATTAGCATCGATATTGCGGGTGTAACAATGAAAGTATCCAGATTTTCCACACTTCCTGATGCCTTTGAGGTAACTGCTGTCATCCCCAGGGTGGAACTCAGGTGCTGGCGCTACCAGGATGGGAAGTTGGTAGAAGTTGAGGAGAAAATCCTGAACAGCATAACTATTGCTCATTCCCCCCGCCACCCCCTTGCCGGAGAAAAAATCTCTGCTAATAAAACACCCAAATGGAGAATCTCCTTTGGGCCAAAACCTTAACCGCCGAATCTTTCATGTAAGAGGCTCTCCAAACTCTCCCGGTTGTTCAGCTCCGGGTTTTGCTTGACCATTTCAAACAGATACTTTAAAGCCTCACCCACCACAGGCCCTGGTTTTACCCCTAATATTTTCATCACATCAAAGCCATCCAGAGCCAGATGTTTGATCGAAAAGGCAGGCAGCTCAAAAAGGACATTGTCAATCTCCCTTTTGAAATGCTCCAGATTGCTGAGGTTTTTATACTTACCACCCATAATATCCGCACGGCGCAGTTCTAAAAGATCACCTAGGTTGTAAAGCCCGATCTTATTGACAAACCTGCGAATCCCCTTTTTTGTCTTTGGTGTAGGGTACATATGATTGTAAACAAGAAATGACACCTTTTTGATAAAACTTCTACTGAATCCCAACCTCCTTAAAACACGCCGCGCAATTATCGAACTGATCACTTGATGTCCGTAAAAATGCACCCTGCCATTATGCAGGTTGATACAATGAGGCTTTCCAATATCATGCAGCAGAGCAGCCCAACGCAGATGAAGTTCTGGCCTGATCTCTTTCATCACCAAAAGGGTATGGCCAAAAACATCTTTGATATGGCAGTCATCCTGCTCTATGCCGTGAGCAGCATCAAGTTCTGGCAGAATATATTTCAAAATCCCTGCCTTTCGCATCTCTTCTAAATAGATCTCCGGTCTTTTCCCTACAATAGTCCTGTTAAACAGTTTGGCCATCCTGCGCGCAGCGATACTGTCTGCTGCTGGGGCACAATGCACAAGAGCATCCCAGGTTTCCTGGGAAACAAGCGATTCCAGATCTGCATCATCAAAACGCTTCATTAAATAAAATACTTCCAGCATGCGCTGTGGGCTCTCTTGAAAACAAGAGATAGGGCCACCTACCAGCTGGATGATCCCTTTGCCCGAGGATATTTGTTCTGCCACCTTAAAGGGATCGATCAGCACATCTACCAGTGGGTTAAAAGCTAAGGTATTAACTGTAAAATCACAGTGAAGCAGATCACCTAGCTGCTCTTTAAAAGAAACCACCCTGACAGCAGTATCCCCCTCCCTGATGATCACCTCATTTTGCAGACGGAGAGTTCTGTCAAACAAGGCATCCACCACATCTAATGGGGCATTAGATGCTGCCTTCAGCTCCATGGGGTTCAAACCCAGTAGGCAGTCCCTTACCCCTTCACCCACAGCATAAGCCTCATAACCCGCCTGACTCAGTATGGATATAATTTTTGTTACAGGGGCTGGAATTGAAAGACCCATTCCTTTCTCTCCTCTGTCTGATTTACAGGCACATTTTAACTTATATCACCCAAAACTCCTTCTGGCAAGAAATAGTTTGCGTATATATGGTATGATTATATAAACAAATATCATCTAGAAGCAAATCCACCCTTCAATCTGGCAGCTGCTGCAGCCCAAATGCAGGGGAGATAATAGTTGTCCAGAGAACAGGAATTTTATCATCTTTTCAAAAGTCATTTTGTGGATCAAAAAATTAAAGGGAAATTGGGCTACATTAGAGTAAAGGAGTTCAAATCCCACTATTTTAAACAAGGATTCCCACAGCTGAAGGAGGAAATAGACCAAACCCTTGCCCCTTTTCCAGAGTACCGGGAGGAAATGTACCAGCAGCTCCATTCCTTTTTTAGCCATATTCTTACCACCGGTTCAGATCCAGATAACACACTTCCTAACCTTAATAACCAAGATGCAGCCAAAGAAAAAGATGTCCACCTGCACTGGAAAACCGAGAGGTTTTATTATGTCAAAACGGACCGGCTTTTTGATGAATTGGAAGTAGAAGTAGATGGAGCAAAGATATTTTTTGATGTATCAAAGCTCAATCAAACTAAAGACAAGCAGTTTAACTACCGGTTACTGGGGGAAAAAGAGGATGGCACACTGGTTCTATCAGTCACCACTGCTGATGAAAAGGGAAAAAAGGCTGATGATATTCTAAACCAGATAAACCAGGCAGGTGTACAAATGACCGCTGCTGCACTGAAACACGCCATTTCCCTGTTTGAACAGCAGGGAGAAATGGACTGCTTTATTTACAAAGATGCCCGGGGTTTCCTGGAGGAACAGTGTTATCGCTGGATCTTCCAGCAGCTGATTGATAATGAATTCAGCGGAGAGCAGATCAAAAAACTGCTTCTCTTCCAGGAGCTGGCGTTCAAAATCATCTCCTTTATCAGCCGTTTTGAAGATGAACTGCTCCACATCTGGCTGAAGCCTAGATTTATCCTAAACTCCAACTATGTGATCACACTGGATCTGATTGCAGCCAGAGATCTTGAATTAGTCAAGCAACTTACCTCCCATCCTGGGATCAGGGAACAGATCGGTGAGTGGAGTCAGTTGGGGCTGATCAGTGATGCTTTTCAAATATCAGATCTTTTTGAGCAAACCGGGGACAGGCTCCGCAAAAAATATGCGCACCTCCCCCTTGATACAAAGTATTTTAAGGATTGTGAAGGGGAAATCCTCTCCCTTTTTGACCACCTGGATGAGAAAATAGATGGATGGCTGATCAAGAGCGAAAATTACCAGGCCTTGAACACCATACTCCCCAAGTTCAGAGATAGGGTTCAGGTGATCTACATCGATCCCCCTTTTAATAGAGAGCAGGAACCTGGCTACAACTACACAGTCAAATACAGAGATGCGGCCTGGCTCTCCCTTTTGGAAAACAGGCTGCAGCTGGCCAAGCAGACCCTGAATAATGATGGTGCCATATTTGTGCGCTGTGACTATAATGGCAACATGTATGTGCGACTACTGCTGGACCAGCTCTTTGGATCAGATAACTTTAAGAATGAGATTATCATCAGAAGGTCAGGTATTCAAAAGGAAGCAAAAAATAAATTTCTGGTGGCCACTGACTCCCTTTTTTTCTATACTAAAAACAGTAATGGGAAACCAAAAGTTCTCTATGAACACAGAGAAACAGACTGGCTTCCCTTTGTACACTACCCAGGCCTCAGAAAATCAAACAAAGAACGCACAGCTTTTGGCTGCATCCTAAAACCGCCACAAGGAAGACACTGGGGCCTGAAACAGGAATTAATCGACCAATGGATGACGAAAAAATGGGTGCGCTTTCGCTGTAAAAAGTGCGGTTATAAACACTATGAGGGCAGGTGGACCAACTGCCCGGCCTGCGGTTCCCAGGACTTTATTCCCGAGTTGAAAAACCCACCCAAAAAGGTTGATTCCAATTGGACCAATATCAGCAGCTATTCCCAGGACCCATCTTTCCCCACCCGTAATGCAGAGGATCTGCTAAAAAGAGTAATAGAGGCAGCCTCAGATGAAGGTGACCTGGTGATGGACTTCTTTTTAGGCTCTGGGACTACAACAGCAACCGCCCATAAGCTGAAAAGGAAATGGATCGGTGTGGAGATGGGTGAGCATTTCTATACACACGCACTCCCCCGGATGAAGAGGGTCTTGGCAGGGGAACAGTCCGGTATATCCAGGGAGGTGCACTGGCGTGGGGGAGGTTTCTTCAAATACTGCGAATTGGAGCAGTATGAAGATATAATGAGCAGGGCTCAATATCAAAGAACAAAGCATCCCTTTCAGTATGTCATTATGGCAGATCGTAAAAAAGAAAATATTTTGGATATCCAAAAAGATTTTTCACTCCCCTATCAGGGAGTTGATATCCCGGCTACCCTCTCCTGCCTTAAAGGAAAATGGATTCGTAAAATCTCTCCACACAAGGTATTGTTCGAAAATGGCGAAACAGCTGATACAAAAAACTTAGACCTGCAGGTGCTCAAACCTCTGCTCTGGTGGTGAATAATTCGGTTCTGGTGATCAGGCCTTGAGAAGAGTATAATGGAGACTGTTGAAAAAACAGTCTCTTTAATTTTATGATTGCAATGGGACAATATATTTTAGATATCTATTTAAATAGGGGAAGTGTAATAAATGAAACAGATAACACCTGATAAAATACGCAACCTGGCAATTATCGCCCATGTTGACCATGGAAAAACCACTTTAGTCGATGGAATGCTTAAACAGAGCGGTGTCTTCCATGAAAAACAGTTAGTGGAGGACCGGGTGATGGACCGCAATGAACTGGAACGGGAGCGAGGAATCACCATTATGTCCAAAAACACCGCTATCTTTTACCAGGGTTACAAACTAAACATAGTTGATACACCAGGGCATGCGGATTTCGGGGGCGAAGTGGAGCGTATTGTCCAGATGGTGGATGGTGTTTTACTTTTGGTGGATGCCTTTGAAGGGCCAATGCCCCAAACACGCTTTGTGCTGAAAAAGGCAC
>CAZZEY010000008.1:0-1802 GCA_964653445.1 uncultured Syntrophaceticus sp.
GGTGCGTGATCTCCTTCCTGGTGAGGCACACCGCAAACGGGAACTTGAAAATAAGCTATTAAAACTGATCATTTCCTGGGGCTATCAGGAGGTGGTCACTCCAACCTTTGAGTATTATGAGGTGCTGGCACCTGCACTGGGGGATATGCTCCACAATCAGCTTTACAGGTTTATCGATGAACACGGCCAAATCACTGTTGTGCGGCCTGATATGACCACTCCTATCGCCCGGTTGGTCAGCGCTCGACTGAGGGATCAGGAACTTCCGCTGCGCTTTTGTTATACAGCCAATATCTTTCGCAGGGAAAACCATGCCGGCCGCCAGCGCGAGTTTTATCAGGCAGGTGTAGAGCTGATAGGTGCCGCGGGCCCAGATGCCGATGGAGAGGTGATCAGCCTGGCTGCGGAATCCTTGAAGTTGGCTGGGATCGATGATTTTCGGATTACAGTGGGACATGTTGATGTTCTGGCCGGTATCTTGAAAGGGGCGGGTTTTTCAGCCGCGCAACAGGAAGAGGCCAAGATTGCACTGAGCAGGAAAGATATAGTGGCCTGGGACAGGTTGGTGGCAGGTTCACAGCTCTCAGGGGAGCGGAAAAGGGTATTTGCTTCTCTGCCCTACCTGCACGGGGGGGTTGAGGTGCTTCAGGAGATGGATGAACTTATTATGGATGAACCTGCCAGGAGGGGGCTGAATATTCTGCGCCATGTATGGGAGATTCTATCTTACTACGGTTTTCGTCATCAGGTGTGTATTGATCTGACACTTCTGCGGGGATTGGGATACTATACAGGGCTGGTTTTTGAGTGTTATGTGAACGGGGTAGGTTATCCCATCTGTGGTGGGGGAAGGTATGATGAGTTATTGGCCAAATTCGGTTTTCCCTGTCCAGCCACAGGTTTTGCTCTTACTATAGACCGTATTCTGGATGCCCTAGATAATCAGTCTTTATCTTATCATAAACAAACCCCTGATTTCTTTATAATCGGTGCTGATATGGGTGAGGTTGTCAAAAAGGCAAGAGAATTAAGGCAGGATGGCTTTATTGTAGAGGTTGATCTAACTGAACGACCCAGACAGGAGGCTATAGCCTATGCTTCCAGGAAGGGGATACCTCATATATTAGTCCTGGATAATTTGGAAAAAGTGGAGAGAGTGAAATGAGCAAAGAAATGATGACTTTTGCACTGCCGAAAGGGCGTCTCCTTCCCCTTGTGATAGAGGTTTTAAGAGATGCCGGATTGATGGGGATCGATTTGGATAGGAACGGGCGGCGCCTGGTTTACAGTGACCCGGAAAAAGGAATGCGCTACTTGATCTGCCGTGCTGCTGATGTTCCCACCTTTGTGGAATATGGTGCCGCTGATCTGGGGGTTGCCGGGAAAGATGTAATCCTGGAACAGGGTAAAGACATCTGTGAGTTGCTGGATCTGGGTTTTGGAGAGTGTAAATTTGTGGTGGCAGTTCCCGCATCCAAAAGAGAGTTGTATCAGGGTGGGCTGTCTGCTTACCTGTCACATTTTGGGCGGCTGAGGGTGGCTACCAAATTTCCGAGAGTAGCGGAGTTTTATCTGCGCAGCAGGGGTTTGCCCGGTGAAATAATTAAACTTTCTGGCAATATCGAGCTGGCACCGTTGGTGGGGCTGGCCGAGGTGATCATCGATCTGGTTTCCACCGGGAGAACACTGCGGGAAAATAACTTGGTAGCGATAGAAGAGATCGTTGGTGCCACAGCTAGGTTGGTGGCTAACAGGGTTGCTTACCGTGTTAAACATCACCAATTGGTCTCATTTATTGATGC
>CAZZEY010000008.1:1902-14746 GCA_964653445.1 uncultured Syntrophaceticus sp.
GGGGGGTGTTATGGTGCGGGAAGCAGAAGTGGAAAGGGTAACAGGTGAAACTAGGGTCAAGATAAGGTTGAACCTCGATGGAAATGGAACCTTTCAGGGCAAAACAGGGGTTGGTTTTTTTGATCATATGCTGCACCTGCTGGCACGGCATGCCTTATTTGATCTCCAAGTGGATGCAGTTGGAGACCTCCACGTGGATGCCCATCATACAGTTGAGGATGTTGGCATCTGTCTGGGGATGGCTCTCCAGAAAGCATTGGGGGATAAGAAAGGGATTAACAGGTATGGCAGCGCTTTGATTCCCATGGATGAAGCCCTGGCACTGGTTGCATTGGATCTAAGTGGGAGGCCTTATTTGGGTTATAAAGTTAAGGCAGAAGGCCAGGCTGCAGGTGATCTGCCTGTGGAACTGGTGCCTGAGTTTTTTAGAGCTATAATAAATAATGCAGGGATCACCCTGCACATGCATTTGCTTGGTGGGGAAAACACCCACCATATTATAGAAGTACTTTTCAAAGGTTTCGCTAGGGCGCTGCGGGAGGCGGTAACCTATAGTGAGCGGGAAAAAGGGATTCCATCAACCAAAGGTAAGCTGTAATGGTAGTTGGTCGTTGGTGGTTGGTGATTAGTAGTTGGTGGTTGAGAAGTGGGAAATTGGAAGTGAGAATTATTCGGTGTTCGGTCAAGACATGGGTAACACAAATGGTTCAACACATAACCTGTGCTTTGACTGAAGAGATTACTTTTACTGATGGGGGACTGGGTTTTCAGAGTTCGGTACCTCAGGGGGGTTGGAGATATGCTGATTTTTCCGGCGATTGATCTGAGAAAGGGCAAATGTGTTCGTTTGATACAGGGGCGTGCAGATGAGGAAACTGTTTATGATGAGGACCCCGTTAAAGCTGCCCACTGTTGGAAGAATGCCGGTGCCAAGTGGCTGCACCTGGTGGATCTTGATGGAGCTTTTGCCGGTGAACCACAGCAGTTGTCTGTGGTAGAAGAGATTGTAAAGGGGGTCGGGCTTCCGGTCCAGCTGGGGGGAGGCCTCAGAACACTGGAACAGCTTAAAAAGGCATTTTCTGTTGGTGTAAAAAGGGTCATCCTGGGGACCGCGGCAATCACCAACCCAGATCTGGTGCAAAATGCCTGTACTGATTTTGGCTGGGAGCGGATTGTGGTTGGAATTGATGCCAGGGATGGTTTTGTGGCGGTCAAGGGTTGGCAGGATACATCTTCAAGACATTTTTTAGAGGTTGCGAACCAGATGCGGGATTTGGGCTGCAGACGGGTAGTGTTTACTGATACCAGCAGAGATGGAATGCTGACCGGTCCTAATTTTCAAGCAACAGCTGAACTGGCAGAGAAAACAGGGCTGCGGGTGATTGCCTCCGGTGGAGTGGGTTCACTGGATGATCTCAGGGCACTGCTGCCTCTTGAATCCCTGGGGGTGGAAGGGGTCATTATCGGGAAAGCACTATATGAGGGTAAATTTACTCTCCAACAGGCGATCGATGCTGTTGGATGTTAGAGGTTGACCGCGCGCGGGGACGGTTCTGCTGCGCGGAAATCGCGCGGAGGAACTGTGCCGGTAATCGGTCTGTATGATAGATTTAGGAGGAATAAGCATGGGCATCAAACGCATAATCCCCTGTTTGGATGTCAAGGGAGGAAGGGTTGTCAAGGGAGTAAAGTTTGGTGATTTGAGGGATGCCGGTGATCCTGCAGGCATGGCTGTGGAGTATGAGGCTCAGGGGGCAGATGAGCTGGTTTTTCTTGATATTACTGCAACTATAGATGGCCGGAAAACAATGATCCATTTGGTTAATAGGGTTGCCAGCCATATTTCTATTCCTTTTACAGTTGGTGGAGGGATCAGAAAACTTGATGATATTAGTACTCTATTAAAGGCTGGAGCAGATAAAGTATCACTGGGTACCGCTGCGGTGGAAAATCCTGAATTGGTAACCGCCGCTTCCCAAGAGTTTGGGAAAGGGTGTATTATAATTGCTGTTGATGCCCTCCAAACTGCACCGGGAAGGTGGGAGGTTCTCACCCATGGGGGTGCAAAAAGTGCTGGAATTGATGCTGTTACCTGGGCACAGGAGATAGAGAGGCGGGGAGCAGGTGAGATCCTATTAACCAGTTTTGACCGAGATGGCACCAAAGATGGTTATGATCTGGAACTAACAAGAGCTGTTAGTGATGTGGTTCAGATACCGGTTATTGCCTCTGGTGGTGTAGGGAGTCTTGAACATTTCTATCAGGGAGTTACAACAGGGAAAGCTGATGGAGTACTGGCGGCCTCCATTTTTCACTACAGGGAATACACCGTCAAGGAGGCTAAACAATATTTGGCAGAGAGAGGAGTTTCAGTGAAGCTGTGAGAGCAGAACCCGTGTTAATTGATAGTAAAGAGATAGATGATTTTTTGGAAAAGGTAAAGTTTGACCAGGCTGGATTGGTGCCAGCTGTGATTCAGGATGTGGAGAACAATGAGGTTCTTATGGTTGCCTGGATGAATAAGGAGTCTTTGAAAAGATCCCTGGAAAGCGGTATGACCTGGTTTTACAGCAGGAGCAGACAGGCTCTCTGGCTTAAAGGGGAAACCAGCGGAAACCATCAGTACATCAGAGAGGTTCGTTTGGATTGTGATGGAGACACCCTCCTTATAAAGGTACAGCAGTTAGGAGCAGCCTGCCATGAGGGGACAAGATCATGTTTTTCACGTATTGTTGGCAGTACCGCGGAGCAGAGTTCAGCTATTATAGCAGACCTGTATGCCCTTATTCAGGAGAGGCGAAAGAGCTTACCTGAGGGGTCCTATACAGCAAAGCTCTTTCAGAGCGGTAGGGGCAGAATCGCACAAAAGGTGGGAGAAGAAGCAGTAGAAACAGTTATTGCTGCGATGCAGGACAATCACACCGAACTGGTAGAAGAAACAGCAGATCTGATCTATCATCTTTTGGTGCTTTTAGCGGAGTGCGGTGTCAGCCCAAAGGAGATCAACGAAAAGTTAGTAGAGCGGCGGCGGTGATGAAGATGAATTTGGAGAGGGAATTAAATCCACAACAGTTGGATGCAGTAAAACATACAAATGGCCCACTGATTATTTTTGCCGGCGCTGGGAGCGGGAAGACCAGGGTTTTAACCTATCGGATAGCTTACCTTTTAAGTTTAGGGGTATCTCCTTTTCATATTTTGGCGGTTACCTTTACTAATCGCGCAGCAGCTGAGATGCGGGAGCGGGTGCAGCAGTTGGTGGGAAGCGATGGTCGTAATGTATGGATCAGCACTTTTCATTCTATGGCTGTGCGCATTTTAAGGAGAGAGGCACGCCATATTCCCTATGATCAGAGTTTTATTATTTATGATGATGCAGACCAGATGACCGTTATGAAGCGCTGTATAGAAGAACTTCGGGTTGATGACCGTAAATTCCGGCCGCGGGGAGTTCTAGCAGAGATCAGCAGTTTGAAAAATGAACTGGTAGACCCTGAGGAATACAGTGAACTGGTTCGTAATGTGCGAGAGGAAACCATTGCAAAACTGTATTCACTTTATCAGAAAAAGCTGCGCCAGCAGAATGCCATGGATTTTGATGACCTGTTGGTACAGACTGTGCGGCTTTTTCGCTCAGAACCCCAGGTGCTGCAGAACTACCAGCAGCGTTTTCAGTATATTATGGTGGATGAATATCAGGATACCAACCATGCCCAGTATGTGCTGATTCACCTATTGGCTGGCGGGAGGAAAAATATCTGTGTGGTTGGGGATGATGATCAATCTATCTACGGATGGCGAGGAGCGGATATCAGAAATATCCTCAACTTTGAGAGGGATTATCCTGATGTACGTGTGATTAAGCTGGAACAAAACTACCGCTCCACCCAGTGCATCCTGAATGTGGCCAATGAACTGATTTCCCATAACAGGGGAAGAAAGCCGAAAGAATTGTGGACCTCCAACAGAGAAGGTGCCCCGGTCTATTTCTATCAGGCTTTTGATGAGAAGGATGAGGCTAAGTTTGTGGGTAACACTATCAAAGACCTGATTAGCCGGGGGGAGGCAGTATATAGGGATTGTGCCGTTTTTTACCGAACCCATGCCCAATCCAGACCTATTGAAGAGGAATGCATCAGATCAGGGATACCCTACCGCATTTACGGCGGCCAGCGGTTCTATGAACGTAAAGAAATCAAAGATATACTGGCATACCTGCGGGTGGTGTCCAACCCTGCTGATGAGGTTTCTCTACGCAGGATTATCAATGTGCCCAGAAGGGGGATCGGTGATACAACCATTGCCCGAGTGGAAGAGGCGGCTTTAAGAACAGGCAGAACCTTTGCAGAGGCCCTGGCACACCCGGAGTGTGCTGATCTGGGAGCGCGTGCTGTAGGGGCGATCAAGGGCTTCTTTAAGATGGTTAACAGGTGGATGGCTCTAGAAGGGGCTGTGTCTATTGTGGGCCTGGTGGAAAGGATTCTGGATGAAACCGGATATACAGCTGTTCTAGAGAATGAAAAAACCGTTGAAGCGGAAACACGCCTGGAAAACCTCAAGGAGTTTCTTGTAGTGGCGCAGCAGTATGATTCTGCTAATGATAGGTCCCTGGCAGGATTTTTAGAGGAACTTGCCCTGGTTACCGATATTGACAACTATCAGCCTGGCGAGGATGCAGTGGTTTTGATGACCATACACAGTGCCAAGGGGATGGAGTTTCCGGTGGTGTTTTTAACCGGAATGGAGGAGGGCCTGTTTCCCCATGCCCGTGCCCTGGATGAGGAATCTGAATTGGAGGAAGAGCGTCGTCTCTGCTATGTGGGCATAACCAGAGCAGAGGAAAGGCTGTTTCTTTCCCGGGCTATGCACCGCTCAATTTATGGCAGTGTTGAATTCCGGCAGCCCTCACGTTTTCTGGATGAAATTCCCGGGGAATACCTCTGTCCCGCGTTACCTGGTGGAGGTATGCAAAAAAGTGGTACAGCGGTGGGGTGTCATGAGACAGCAGAGCATGTTCTGAAGGAAAGCAGTGCTGGTAAAAAAGAGGCTGCTGCTGTGACAGTACCTCAGGAGCAGTGCCAGTTCCAAGTGGGTGAAAAGGTAGAACACAAGAAATTTGGCAGAGGGATTGTCATGGAGACAAAGATCGGTCCCGGGGGGGATCTGGAGGTCTATGTTTCCTTCGAAAACGCGGGATTCAAACATCTGCTGGCCAAGTACGCACCTTTGAAAAAAGTATAGGAATAATAGTTGGTTGTCAGTGATTGGCTGTGGCTGTCAGTCGTTGGAATGATGATGACAATATATTATTTGCCAGGCGATCAGGGGACCTGTCTAAAATAGTGTTGGTGGTTAAGTCCTGTGACCCGTTCCCTGTTCTTTGTGTTTATAAATTAAAGGAGTGAAAGTTTGGTAAGAAAAATATGGGTGCTGGGGCACCGTAATCCAGATACAGATTCTATATGTTCTGCTATTGCTTATGCAGCTCTTAAGAAAGAGTTGGGGGAAAACTCAGCCCCTGGATGTCTAGGAGGAATTAACCGGGAAACCGCTTACGTGCTGCACTATTTTGGTGTTGAGGCACCCCCTCTAGTTGTTGACGTTTATCCCAGGGTCAGTGATATGGTGCGGAGAGATGTCAACAGTTGCAGTCCGGAGACAACGCTGCAGGAAGCAGGACGGCTGATGAGGGATAAAGGGATAAAAACCCTCCCTGTGGTGGATGGCGAGCAGCGCTTGAAAGGGCTGCTCACCACCGGTGACCTGGCGCATTATCTGCTGATTGAGCTCGGTTTGGAGCAGGTGACAGGGGGATCCCGCACTCGGGAAATTTTGGACACCCCCATTTCTGTACTGATGAAAACAGAAGGTATTGTTTCTTTTCAGGATGATGAGCTGGTAGACCAGGTGAAAAAAGTGATGTTGGAAACCAGGTACCGTAATTACCCAGTGGTTGATGAGCATTATCGACTGCTGGGGATGGTTGCCCGCTATGATTTGCTTTCTTTAAAAAGAAAGCAGGTGATCCTTGTGGACCACAATGAACGGTCTCAATCGGTCCCAGGTATTGAACAAGCAGAGATCTTGGAAATCATTGATCATCACCGCCTGGGGGATGTACAGACCGGAGAACCTCTGTTCTTTCGCTGTGAGCCGGTGGGCAGTACTTGCACCATCATCGGTTCTATTTATCAACAGCAGGGGGTTGAGCCATCACCCCAGATCGCTGGTTTGCTTTGCGCTGGGATCCTTTCAGATACAGTTCTTTTCAAGTCCCCTACCAGCACTCCGAGAGACCGTCAGATGGCTGAGATATTTAGAGAGAAGGCAGGTATTGAATTGGAGTCTTTTGGCCGGGCTATGTTTCGCGCGGGGTCTGCACTGGCTGACCGGCCTGCCAGGGAAATACTTGAGGAGGATTTTAAGGAATTCCAATTAGGGGATTTAAAGCTAGGAGTAGGTCAAGTGGAGGCCCTGGGAATCGATGGCTTTGAGGAGGTAAAGCATTCACTCCTGTGTGAAATGAACCAATTGGTTCGGGGACATGGATATGACCTGGTCTTAATGATGCTGACCGATATCATCAAGGAAGGAACAGAGATTCTCGTGGCAGGGGATGACAGGATTGTGGGCGAGGCCTTTGGAAAAAAGGTTGAGAATGCCCGTCTTTTCCTACAGGGGGTAATGTCGCGTAAAAAACAGATTATACCCCAATTGGCACGCTTGGCAGTGTTAACCTAGTGGTTAGACCTTGGATAAGGATGTTCAGTCATTAAACCATTTGATTCAAACCGCACACTTATTGTAATCAGGAAGGGAAAATGGTAGCAAATAGTTACAGATGATATGCTGGTGATTTATTGTTGGATATATCTGGTATAATATTGATATAAAGTTTAAGCACCCAAGCGGAGGGAAGCGGGATGCCTTCATTTAATAATGCACAGCAAAAGGTTGAAGATTTGCGAAGCGCGATCAGAAAACATGATTACTATTATTATGTATTGGACAACCCTCAAATAACAGACCAGGAGTATGACTCCTTGATGAGGGAACTAGAGAGGTTGGAGGGTGAGTTTCCGGAACTGATTACCCCGGACTCACCGACCCAACGGGTAGGGGGTACCCCCCTGGAGCAGTTCCGTTCGGTCAGACATACCACTCCTCTGTTCAGTTTGGCAAATGCCTTTGATGCAGGCGGGCTGCGTGACTTTGATCGCCGGGTGCGGCAGCTGTCCGGTACTACCGTTGATTATGTGGTAGAGCCGAAGATTGACGGGCTAACCATCGTGCTTACTTATGAAAAGGGGGAACTTGTCCTGGGTGCCACCAGAGGTGATGGTATCACAGGTGAGGATATTACTGAGAACCTGCGGGCTGTACGACTGCTGCCCAAAAGGTTAAAGGGTGCCCCTGGGCGGCTGGTGGTACGGGGTGAGGCCTTTATGCCAAAAAAGGCTTTTGCTCAGCTTAATCAAGTGCGAGATGCAAAAGGGGAACAACCCTTTGCTAATCCCAGGAATGCTGCGGCAGGGTCACTGCGCCAACTGGATCCCAAAATTACCGCGGGGCGTACACTGGGGGTTTTTGTTTATCAGGTGCTAGAAGGTGTAGACAGAGAGATTAACACCCAATGGGAGGCTTTGTCGCTGCTGCGGGATTTTGGCTTTTCTGTTCAGGAGCAGAGCAGACGATGCCGGGATATTGAAGAGGTTATTGACTGCTGCAGTCAGTGGATCGAGAGAAGACACAGCTTAAACTATGAAATTGATGGTTTAGTTGTCAAGGTTAATTCCCTGCGTCTTCATGATATGCTGGGATATACAGCTAAAAGCCCACGCTGGGCAATAGCATTTAAATTCCCTGCGGAACAGGCAGTTACCCGGGTAAAGGATATTTTCGTCAGGGTGGGCAGGACAGGAGTTCTTACACCCACAGCCATCCTGGAACCGGTACAGATTGGTGGAGTAACAGTTTCCCGGGCAACCCTGCATAATGAAGAAATGATCCGCCAGAGAGATGTGCGTGTTGGCGATTTTGTCGTAGTCCAGCGGGCAGGGGATGTTATTCCAGAGGTGGTGCGGGTGCTCCCTGAGCGCAGAACAGGTGAAGAAGATGCTTTTGAGATGCCTAAACACTGCCCGGTCTGTGGAAGTGTGGTGCTCCACCTGGAGGGGGAGGTTGCTGCACGCTGTACAGGGATTGCCTGCCCTGCTCAGCTGAAAGAACTGGTTATTCATTTTGTTTCCAGGGAAGCAATGGATGTGGATGGAATAGGACCCGCTCTGGTGGAACAGCTTGTAGATAGGAAACTGATCAATGACCCTGCAGATATCTACCATCTAACCAGGGAGGACTTGGCTGCACTGGAGAGGATGGGAGAAAAATCTGCAGACAATATAGTGCGTTCCATTGAAAGGAGTAAAAAGAGGGGATTGGCACCCATCCTCTATGCGCTGGGGATCCGCCATGTGGGGGTCCGAGCAGCGGAAATACTGGCAAATCGGTATGGCTCCATAGATGCTTTAGCTCATGCCAATTTTGAGGAATTGACCGGGATCCCTGAGATAGGGCCAAAGATCGCCCGGAGTATTGAGACCTTTTTTCAGCAGGAGCAAACCAGCAAGCTGCTTGGCAAACTGAAAAATGCTGGAGTGAAGATGGAACAGGAAAGAATCATGGAAAATGGTGAATTTGTTCTAACGGGAAAGGTTTTTGTCCTTACCGGAACACTTCCTAACCTTACCCGTAAAGAGGCTGAGGACCTGATTAAAAAACATGGCGGCAGGGTTTCATCCAGTGTAAGCAAAAAAACAGATTATGTTCTGGCAGGCTCTGATCCAGGCCAGAAGTATGATAAAGCAAAACAGTTAGGCATTACCATTATCAGTGAAGAAGAACTGCTGCAGATGGTATAGAGATGGAACCGTTTCGGTGACAGGCATTTATGTTAAGATTGCACAGTATGTATTGATTCTGTTATAATTTATTGGATAGTTTTCAGATTTATGAAAGCCAAAATATTAAATGGAAGACGGAGGTGCTGTTAAATGGTATTGAGCAGGAAAGACATGGAGGAGTTAGCTGTGCTGGCGCAGATTGCGTTAGATGAAGAGGAATTGGTTGATCTGCAAAGCCAGCTGAATAATCTACTCCAATATGTGGAAGACATTAATGAGATCGAAACAGAAAATGTTGAACCTACTTTTTATTTATTACCTCTTCAGAATGTTTGGAGACAAGATGAAGAAGGCCACCAACCTCTGGCACCTGAGGAAGTCTTCCAAAATGCACCTGAACATGAGAGGGGTTTTTTCAAGGTACCCCGCATCTTATAGTCTTGGCAAGTATATGAATGCTGCAGGATTAGCGGGGAAAAACCTCGCTAACTTTATTTAAAATACATTGAGAAGGAGTTCAGATCATTGGAAATTTTTGATCTTACTGCCCATGAACTGAGTGATTTACTGAAAAATAGAGAAATAACAGATATAGATATTATCAGTACATTCATAAAGCGGGTTCACCAGATTGATGGTGATGTGCGCTCCTATGTCACTTTTACTGAGGAAGATGCTCTCAGTACTGCCGAGAATGTCCATGAAAACAGGAGCAGTGGGAAGCTGCTGCCGCCGCTGGCGGGAATACCCATGGCGCTTAAAGATAACTTTTGTACCAGGGGTGTGCGCACCACCTGTTCCTCCCGCATGCTGGAAAATTTTATTCCCCCCTACAGTGCCACTGTTGTGGACAAGTTGATGGAAAATAGTGCAGTTCTCCTTGGAAAACTGAATATGGATGAGTTTGCTATGGGGTCATCCACCGAATCTTCTTATTTCTTTCCTACTCACAATCCCTGGGATCTTGACAGGGTTCCCGGAGGCTCCAGTGGTGGTTCTGCGGCTGCTGTAGCAGCGGGTGAAGCCGTTTTTGCTCTTGGCTCAGATACAGGGGGATCGATCAGACAGCCTGCAGCTTTTTGCGGTATTGTGGGAATGAAGCCTACCTATGGCCTGGTATCCCGTAATGGTGTGGTGCCCTTTGCCTCATCAATGGATCAGGTTGGCCCTCTTACAAAAGATGTCCGGGATTGTGCATTGGTTTTGAATGCCATTGCCGACCATGACCCTCAGGATTCTACTACCGTTACAATGGATGTTCCAGACTATACTTTCTTTTTGACCGGTGATATCAAAGGGAAGAGAATCGGGGTTGTCCGGGAAATACTGGATGATAATATAGATCCAGGGGTTGGTGAAGTTTTTAAGAATGCTGTTAAAAAGCTTGAGGAGTTAGGTGCTGTTGTTGATGAGTGTTCTCTGCCGGTGGCAGCGGCATCATCTGTTCCGGTGTATCACATTATTGCATCCGCTGAGGCCAGCTCCAACCTGGCGCGCTTTGATGGTGTCCGTTATGGTTATCGGGCAGTATCGGAGAAAGGGAAAGAATTCACTCTAGAAGAGATGTATATGAAAACCCGTGGTGAGGGATTTGGCCCGGAGGTTAAGAGACGGATAATGATGGGAACTTATGTTCTCAGTTCCGGGTGTTATGAGAAGTACTATTTAAGAGCAGTTAAGGTAAGGACATTGATCAAAAAGGATTTCGAGAAGGCCTATGAACGGTTCGATGTGCTCATAACCCCAACAGCACCGAATTTGCCCTTTAGGTTGGGCGAAAAGGTAGATCCTCTTGACAGCTATAATTCCGATAAATTTACGGTACCGGTCAACATAGCCGGACTGCCTGCAATGTCACTGCCCTGCGGTTTTGTTGATGGACTGCCTGTAGGAATGCAGATCATTGCTCCCGCTTTTCGTGAAGATAAGCTTTTCGAAGTGGCTTATGCCTTTGAACAGAATACACCATATCATCTGGAGCGGCCGCTGCTCAAAAAAAGCTCAGCTGAAACAGCGAAGGGAAGTGAAGTAAATGGCTAAGTATGAAGCTGTTATCGGGCTGGAGGTCCATGTGGAACTTCGCACTAAGACCAAGGCTTTTTGCTCCTGTCCCAATGAATTTGGCAGTGAACCGAACTCAAATGTTTGCCCGATTTGTCTTGCCATGCCCGGTACACTGCCTGTATTAAATAAGTCTTTGTTGGATTACGGTATTAAGGCGGGCTTGGCAATGAACTGCCAGATAGCCCATTACTGCAAGTTTGACCGGAAGAATTACTTTTATCCTGATCTTCCCAAGGCCTATCAGATCTCTCAGTATGACTTTCCTTTGTGCCGCAGCGGATATCTGGATGTTGAAGTTGACGGATATGTGCGGAGGATTGGCATTAATCGAATCCATATGGAGGAAGACGCGGGTAAACTGATGCACGGAGAGGGGAATGCCGATTACTCTCTAGTAGACTTAAACCGCGGTACTGTACCTCTTTTAGAGATCGTAAGTGAGCCAGATATAAGAACACCGGAGGAGGCGCGGCTCTATTTAGAAAGCCTTAAACAAATACTCCAGTATCTGGATGTTTCTGACTGCAAAATGGAGGAGGGTTCTCTGCGCTGTGATGCCAATATTTCTCTCCGTCCTGCCGGCAGCACTGTTTTAAATACCAAAGTGGAGATCAAAAATATGAATTCTTTCCGGGCGGTACAGCGCGCCCTGGAGAGTGAGATGGTCAGACAGCAGGAAGTCTATGAATCAGGGGGTAAAGTGGTTCAGGAAACACGTGCCTGGAATGAGGAAACCGGAAAAACATCGGTTATGAGGGCCAAGGAAACAGCTTCTGATTACAGATATTTCCCTGATCCGGACCTGGTAGCTGTGGTTTTAAGTGATGAAATGGTGGACAAGATCAGGGAAGATCTGCCTGAACTTCCTGCAGCTCGTAAGCAGCGCTTTATCGAGGAATACGGGCTTCCTGCTTATGATGCAGGGATCTTGACCAGTTCCCGGGCGTTGGCTGATTATTTTGAAGAGTGTATCAAGGGTTATCATGACACTAAAAAGGTAAGCAACTGGGTGATGGTGGAGCTTTTGCGCCTGCTAAACACCAACAATTTAGATATAAAGGAATCGAAGGTAACTCCATCTCATCTGGTGGAGATGCTAAAACTGATGGATAAGGGAGCCATCAGCGGTAAGATTGCAAAAACTGTTTTTGAAGAAATGTTTGTCAGTGGGAAAGATGCTGCCCAGATCGTTGAGGAGAAAGGGCTTATTCAGATCAGTGATGAGGGTGAACTTGCTGCGATTATCGATGAGTTGATTGCTGCTCATCCTGAAGTTGTAGAGGATTACCGTAAGGGCAAGAAAAAGGCATTGGGATTTTTTGTGGGACAGGTTATGAAACAGACCCGAGGAAAAGCCAACCCGCAAATAGTTAATAAGTTGCTTCTGGCCAGGTTATAGCTTTAACCTGTGAAAATAACGTAGGAAATCTTAGTTTTGCTGAAGTATTTTGAGCTAACGCTTATACGTTTGATCAGGTAAAATATAATTGGTGCTATTATTATTTTCCGACAACTAACATATGAAATGTATGTTTCAACTTATTAATAAGCACAACTGAATTGATAGTTGGAAATTTCCACAAGGGAGGGTGAAATATGGGGAAGATTAAGATCGTTGATACTACACTGCGCGACGGGGAACAGACTGCGGGTGTTGTATTTGCCAACAAGGAAAAGCTTCGCATTGCCAAAATGCTTGATGCAGTTGGTGTGGACCAAATTGAAGCTGGTATTCCTGTTATGGGTGGTCATGAAAAAGAAACAATCAAAGCCATCTGCAACCTCGGTCTGAAGGCCAGTATTATGGGGTGGAACCGTGCTGTTATCAAAGATATTGAGCATTCCCTGGAATGTGGTGTAGATGCAGTAGCCATTTCTAT